>JARIAV010000162.1 GCA_029257685.1 Butyricicoccus sp. | reverse complement strand
CGAACAGACCGCGCAGACCCAAATGCTTTGCCATGCCGGACAGCTGTGCAAGTGGTGTCACTGCATACTGCGGAAAGCTCTTATGGAATGCGCGTGCCTTGGCAACTGCATCGAGATGCATGACAGCGAGCTGCTTGTCATCGGTTTTCGGCATACGGTTGCCGACCCATTTAATCTGCTCCATCACAAATCCAACCTTCCAATCCATCTCCAAATTTGTTTGTGTTTCGTGTGCTTTACTATCTCCATCTTAATCGTCCCATCTGCAAAAGTCAATGGCATTTCCTTAAAATTTTTTTGGTTTCACAAAAAATTTTTAGAATCTTTTTTGTGCACTTTGACCATCCGCCTGCTATCCTCTGCTTTTTAGATATTTTATCTGGTTTTTCCCTGCTGTTTTCTGCACTGTTTTACATTTTATATAAAAAATGACGGTCTCGCGCCTCCCCCCGAATACCAAAAAATTTTTTAGCCCGAAAATTTTTATGGCATTTCTTCCCAGTCTATGCTATACTAATGAAAAATCATCTGCATGTTCAAAAATGAACGGAAAGGCGGAGGCTGTTTTCTCATGATGCACGAACTTTCTCTTGAAGCCCTGCGGCAGATCGCGCATGGGCTCGCACTTCAATTCGGTTCCAACTGCGAAGTCGTTGTCCATTCCCTTGCCGACAGTGATATCGAACATTCCATCGCCATCATTGAAAATGGCCATGTCACCGGACGCAAGCAAGGCGACGGCCCCTCCCATGTGGTTCTCGATGCACTCAAACAGGGAGATACCGCCGAAGATCATTTGGGATATCTCACACGCACCAAGGACGGAAAGATCCTCAAAAGCTCGTCCATCTATCTGCGTGATGCAGAGGGCCATATCCGTTACATCCTTGCCATCAATTTCGATATCACCGGACTGCTCATGCTGGACAGCAGCCTCAAGCCTCTGCTCTCTACCGGAGCGGAGACCAGCGAGAAGGAGCCGGAACGCATCGTGCAGAGTGTCAATGAACTGCTCGACGAGCTGATCGAACAGTCCACCAAGCTTGTTGGCAAGCCCGTTGCCCTCATGACCAAGGAAGACAAGATCCGCGCGATCCAGTTCCTGAACAAAGCAGGTGCATTTCTCATCACAAAATCCGGTGATAAGATCTCGAAATACTATGGGATCTCCAAATACACCCTTTACAGCTATATCGATGCTGAATCCTGAAAAAGCGCGCTGGCAGGGCACTTTCTCTGCCAGCGCACCCATAAAAAATTTTTATGCAGCGCAGGCTGCAAAAAAATTTTGCCTTTTTTGGGAAATCCAAGCGGTATGGCGGGGCATCCCCGTCATGCTCTCTGTCCATTTTATTCGTTATCCCTGCACAAAATATATAAAACTATGATCTTAGGAGGATATTATGCGCCACTTGATCGACCCACTCGATTTTACCGTCGAGGAGACACAGGAACTGCTCTCTCTTGCAAACCGCATTGCCGCAAATCCGGAGGCTTACCAATCGGTCTGTGCTCACAAAAAGCTCGCGACCCTGTTCTATGAGCCGTCCACCCGTACCCGCCTTTCCTTTGAAGCTGCCATGCTCAATCTCGGCGGCTCCGTGCTCGGTTTCTCCAGCGCGGACTCCTCCTCCGCCTCCAAGGGTGAATCGGTCGCGGACACCATCCGCGTCATCTCCGGCTATGCAGATATCGCTGCCATGCGTCACCCCAAGGAAGGTGCACCGCGCAGGGCTGCACACTATTCTTCCATCCCTGTCATCAACGCAGGTGACGGCGGTCATCAGCACCCGACCCAGACCCTCACCGATCTGCTGACCATCTACCGCCGTAAGGGGCGTCTCAATCACATGACCATCGGTCTGTGCGGCGATCTCAAGTTCGGGCGTACCGTACATTCCCTGATCAAATCCCTTTCCCGCTATGAGGGCATCCGTTTTGTACTCATCTCCCCCGAGGAGCTGCGCGTACCGGACTATGTGATCACCGAGGCACTCACACCGAACAACATCGAATATGTTGAGATGACCAGTCTGGAGGATGCAATGCCGCAGCTGGATATCCTCTATATGACGCGTGTACAGCGTGAACGCTTCTTCAATGAAGAAGACTATATCCGCTTAAAGGATACCTATATCCTGACTGGTGACAAGATGGCTCTCGCAAAGGAAGACATGGCGGTACTGCATCCGCTGCCGCGTGTCAATGAGATCGCACTGACCGTAGACGATGATCCGCGCGCTGCTTACTTTGAGCAGGCACAGAACGGCGTATATGTACGCATGGCACTCATCATGACCCTGCTGGGTCTCAAGGAGGACTAAGTATTATGTTGAATATCGATTCTATTCAGGACGGCATCGTCATCGACCATATCAAGGCAGGCACAGGGATCCAGATCTATCATCACGCCGGTCTTGCCGAGCTGGACTGCTGCGTTGCACTCATCCTGAACGCGCGCTCCGCCAAGTACGGACATAAGGACATCATCAAGATCGAGTCGGTCATCGATCTCGACCTCGACGTGCTGGGCTATCTCGATCCGGATATCACCATCGATATCATCCGCAACGGTGAGATCGTGGAGAAGAAAAAGCTCGTCAAGCCCAAGACCCTCAAAAATGTCATCCGCTGCCGCAATCCGCGCTGCATCACAACGGTCGAGGAGGAGATCGAGCATATCTTCGTACTCGGCGAAAACAACAAATACCGCTGCCTGTACTGCGAACAGGAGCCAAAACGCCAAAAGCCCTGATGCTCTCCCCGTCACAGAATCCCCTCTGTGACGGGGTTTTCTTTGTGAAAATCTGCAAATATCTCAAAAAAACAGGTGATTTTTCGCCCGTCCCGTGTTATGATATTTACAAGTGCCTTGTCCGCTGTTCGATCATGTGGCTGGCTTTTTGAACGCCTGATATTGACAAGTCACCGGTCTTGGTTTATCATAATACCATGATATATGAATAGTTGCTCATATATAAAACAAAGGAGTTGATGCTATGAGTCTGGACCCAAAACGCAAGGAATTATCCCCCGATGATCCCCTTTTACAAGATCCTGACTTACGTTCCCTTTTTGGGGATCAGCTTCAATCACTTGAAGCCCCCCAACATACAGAACAACCCGATCCGGCGGCGGGAGATCCCTATGCCGTCATCACGGAAGCCGCACCGGCTGTCAAACAGACAGAGCCGCCGGTCGATCCGTCCGGCAGTCTGAAAACATCTGCATTTTTCGAGCAGCTGGACAGCGCCTCGGAGACACCGAACACACCAGAAGCGCAAACCCCTCCCACGGAATCCGCGCCGCAGCCTGCCGAACAGGAAGATTTCGACCTGCTGAGTCAGCTGGATATGCCGGTACAGATCCCCGAACCGCTGGATATGTCCCAGTTCTCCGATCTGCTGGACTTCAGCGATCCAGCCATCGCAGACATCGAGCTGACAGACGATCTCTCGGAACTGCGCGATCATTTACAGCGTTCACAGGAATCGAGCGAAACAGACCTCTCTGCTGCACCCGAACTACAGGATGCGCAGGAAAGCAGCGCTCCCGCAGACACGCAGGAAACGGATCCGGAAGCTGCTCTATGCAAAGACTGCCCGCCGGAGCCAGACAAGACCGCTGACAAACCGGCTGCACAATCCCATAAAAAGTCCAAGCGCGATAAGCGTAAGCGCCGCAAAAAGGCTGCGCAGGCGCGCGCACAGGCGCAGAAAGCAGAACAACCACAGCCAGAGACGCAGGCATCTGAAGATCTGCCGATATCGGAAGCAGAGCAGAACGAAGCTCCCGAAGCTGCATCCTGTGACTGCTGTGACCATGAACACGAACATACCGAACATGCGCACCATGACCACGATGACGAGGCTTGTGACTGCTGCGACCACACGCATACACATCATCACCATGATGACGAGCCCTGCGACTGCTGTGACCACACACATGCGCATACACACCATCATCACCACGACGGTGAATCCTGCGACTGCTGCGACCACGAGCACGCAGAGTCTGCGCCTGTACGCGAGCTCAAATCGGATGCTCGCGGAAAGCGCCGGATCTATCAGATGCAAAACCTCAGCTGTGCGCATTGCGGCGCACTGATCGAGGAAAAGATCCGCAAGCTGCCCGGTATCACAGATGCCGTTGTCGTTTATGCGACGAAGCAGCTCCGGCTGGTTGCCGATGATCCGGATGCGCGGCTCGATCAGATCCGCCGTGTCTGTATGTCTGTAGAACCAGAGGTACGCATCGAGCCGATGGAACAGGGCATGCGCAGCATCGAGGAGACCACAGATCCGAATGAGCTGCGTTATATCGGGGTCGGTGCCGTCCTGCTCGTGCTCGGTATGGTGTTGGAGCATTTCCAACCTTTCGTCTCTATGTTCATCCTCTGCCTGTCCTATGTCGTTCTGGGCGGTGAAGTCCTGCTGACTGCCTTCAAAAACATGAAGAGCGGTCATGTGTTTGATGAAAACTTCCTCATGTCACTGGCAACGCTGGGCGCGATCGCAATGGGTACCTACAGTGAGGCAGTCGGCGTCATGCTGTTCTACCGGATCGGTGAGTATTTTGAACACCGCGCCGTAGAAAAAAGCCGCCGACAGATCATGGAAGCCGTCGATCTGCGTCCGGATGTGGTGCACGAGATCGACTCCAAGGGCGTGGTGCATACCATTCCGGCAGAAGAAGCCAAGGTCGGTTCTCTGCTGCTGGTACGTCCCGGCGACCGGATCCCGCTCGACGGCATCGTGCGCGCGGGTGACAGTCGTGTCGATACCTCTCCGGTCACCGGTGAACCGGTCCCTGTTTCCGTGCATCCCAACTCCGAGGTCATTTCCGGCTGCATCAACAGCACGAGTGCCTTGCAGATGGAGGTCACAAGCACGCTTGCCGATTCCATGGTCACCCGTATCCTGAACGCGGTGGAAAATGCCGCCGCAAGCAAACCGCGCATGGATCGATTTGTAACACGGTTCTCACGCGTATATACCCCGATCGTTGTGCTCATCGCGGCACTGACCGCGATCGTCCCCTCGTTCGTCACAGGCGACTGGGCGCACTGGACTTATACCGCCCTCAGCTTCCTTGTCATCAGCTGCCCCTGTGCACTGGTGCTGAGTGTCCCACTTTCCTTCTTCGCCGGCATCGGTGCAGGCTCCAAGCGCGGCATCCTGTTCAAGGGCGGTGCATCGCTGGAAGCCCTCAAGGCCGTGCGCACCATTGCAATGGATAAGACCGGTACCCTAACCAAGGGCAATTTCGTCGTACAGCGCGTCCTGCCCGCTGAGGGTATGAACGAGACCACCCTGCTTTCCATGGCAGCAAGCTGTGAACAGCAGTCCACCCACCCCATCGCCCAGAGTATCCTGAGCGAAGCCAGCGAGCGGAATATCCATCTGCTGACCCCGACCAAGCTGGAGGAGATCGCAGGACAGGGCATCGTTGCGCTGGTGGGCGGCGTGACCGTACTTTGCGGCAACCGCAATCTGCTTCAGACAGCAGGCATCGACCTGTCCGGTTATACCGCACGGGATATCGGCACCGAGGTGCTGATCTCTGCGAATGGTCGTTTTGCTGGCTCGATCATCATTTCCGATACCATCAAGGCAAACGCAAAAACAGCGATGAAGGAACTGCGCAAGCATGATCTCATCACCGTGATGCTGACCGGTGACGCGCAGGACAGCGCGGAATCCGTTGCTGCACAGCTCGATATCCAGGAAGTCCGCGCACGTCTGATGCCGGAAGAAAAGCTCGACGCCTTGCGTGAGATCCGTGCCCAGCACGGTGCTGTCATGTATGTGGGTGACGGCATCAACGATGCCCCCGTTCTGGCAAATGCAGATGTGGGTGCGGCAATGGGTTCGGGCTCCGATGCTGCGATCGAGGCCGCCGATGTTGTGTTTATGACCTCAGATCCGCTTGCCATCGTAGATTCGATCGATATCGCACGCACCGCAATCAATATTGCATGGCAGAACATCATCTTCGCGCTTGTCATCAAGATCGGCTTTATGATGCTTGGTCTGTTCGGTATCGCGTCCATGTGGCTTGCAGTATTCGCCGATACGGGTGTTGCGATGCTGTGTGTACTCAACGCTATTCGCATCCTTTACAAAAAATAAATACAGGCAAACTTTTGAATTGACAGCGATGCGATTGTATGCTATCATACCAATAAGGGAATGAATGTCTCCCTCGGCTTTTGCCGGAACCGCTTGTAATTTAAGCTGATGACTTCTGCATTTTGCAGGGATCATCAGCTTTTTTTGTGCGAAAATATCTTTGGAGGAATCAAATATGTTTCTTGGACTTGCACTGCTCTTTCTTGGCGGTCTGCTTGCGGGCAAACTGTTCCGTCAGCTTCATCTGCCCCCACTGCTCGGTATGCTGCTGCTCGGCATCGTGATCGGGCCTTACGCCCTCGATCTGCTCGACGACAGCCTGCTTGCGATCTCCGGCGAGCTTCGTCGTATCGCCCTCGTCATCATCCTGACCCGTGCCGGACTGAGCCTCGATCTCCAAGGACTGCGCCGTGTTGGGCGACCGGCCTTCCTGCTCTGCTTCCTGCCTGCCCTGTGCGAGATCACCGGTATCCTGATCCTTGCCCCCAGTATCCTGCACCTCAGCCTTACAGAGGCTGCGCTGCTCGGCTCTGTTCTGGCGGCTGTCTCCCCTGCCGTTGTCGTACCGCGTATGGTGCAGCTGCTGGATAGCGGATACGGCGTGCGACAAGGCATCCCACAGATGATCCTTGCAGGGGCATCGCTGGATGATATCTTTGTCCTGTCTCTGTTTTCCATCTGCACGAGCCTGATGTCCGGAGAATCCGTGTCCGCCATGACGCTTGTCAAGCTGCCCGCCGCCCTTGTGCTTGGCATCCTCGGCGGTGTGATCTGCGCACTCCTGCTGCGAAAGCTATTTGCTTATTTTGAAACCAGCGCACAGCGTGTCGTCTTGATGCTTGCGGTCTCTTTCCTGCTGCTTTTTGTGGATGACCTGCTGGATGGTGCATTTTCCGGTCTGCTTGCTATCATGACCCTTGCCATCATGCTGGCGAAATGGATCCCCACAGAGGATATCAATACACAGTATAACCATCTCTGGGTCGGTGCAGAACCCATCCTGTTTGTACTGGTCGGAGCAAGTGTGAACATCACCTACGCGGCCCAGTCCAGTCTGCCCGTGATCCTTGTAATCGTCGGCGCCTTGGTATTCCGCATGGCAGGCGTGCTGCTGTGTATGGTAAAAACTGCCCTCGTACCGTCCGAGCGTGCCTTCTGCATGGTTGCGTACACGCCAAAGGCAACCGTACAGGCCGCGATCGGCGCGATCCCGCTTTCCATGGGCTTTGCCTGTGGGCAGACCGTTCTCACCGCTGCCGTATTGGCGATCCTGATCACCGCACCACTGGGCGCGATCGCCATAGATGTGACCTACCGCCGCTGGCTCCAGCCCAATCTTACCACCGAATAACGAAAAAAGGCTGTTGCAAAATAGCCTCTCCTGAAAATGATGCACAAAAATCGGCTGTCGAAAGAAGCAGAACGCTTCATTTGACAGCCGATTTTCATTTTTCACTTCTAATGTTTTGTGCAAATTGATCGTGTTTTTCCATTTTGCAACAGACCCTTTTTTGACTTCCTTGTGATTTTACGTCCAGATGCCATAAAGATGCTGCATCAAGATCTTCACACCCAATCCGATCAGGATCAAGCCGCCTGCTCCAGCCGCATATTTTTGGAACCCTTCCCCCAACCGATGCCCCAGATGCACACCACACGCACACAGCAGTGCAGTCGTCAATCCGATCAGGGCAGCAGCCGGAAGGATGGAAACCTGTAAGAAGGCAAATGTGACGCCCACCGCCAGTGCATCGATACTGGTCGCAACTGCCAAAGGCAGCATCGCGCGTGCATGGAATGCCGCATCGATCGATATCGGGGTATCCTCACAGGCATCCCAGAGCATCCGAATGCCCAGAAAACCGAGCAGCACAAAGGCTGCCCAATGATCGAACCGTTCGATCGTCTTTTGAAAGCGAACGCCGGCGAGATACCCCAAGAGAGGCATGAGTGCCTGAAAGCCGCCAAAATACAGGCTGACAGATCGGGTGTGTGCGGATGTCACGCGTGGAACGGACAGCCCCTTGCATACGGAAACGGCAAAGGCATCCATCGACAGACTGACCGCAATCAAAAACAAGTCCCAAATCTGCATAAGGTCAGATCATACACTCCCTTGATTTTATGGCAGGATCCCAGAAAATGCGTCAAGGACCTGATCGATGCGCATTTTGATCATCTGCCTCTGCTCTTTGAGCTGCTTGTTCTCCTGCTTGAGCGTATAGATATATAGTTGACGTGCGATCTTGAGCTCCAGCAGTTTTTCATTGACGGGCTTTTGAATAAAATCATCCACACCGCAGACATAGCCCTCCAACTGGATTTCCGGACGATCCATGCCCGTCATAAAAATAACAGGGATCTCTGCGAGCTTTGGGTCGTCCTTCAAATATTTCAGGAATTCCATTCCACCCATGCCGGGCATCACGATATCCAGAAGAATGAGATCGGGCACACCATTTCTTTGCAGGTGCCCCATTGCCTGAAGTCCCGATGCATTTGTTACAACATCATACTCTGAAACGAGCATGGCCTTGACGATCGCTACACTCGTCGGATCATCGTCTACGATCATGATTTGCTTTTTCATAAAATATCCTCCTGCCAGCATAACACCTTTTACACCTTCAAAAAGGCCCTTGGATACAGTATATGTCTGTTCCCCTGTGAATCATTGCTCCTGTATCCAAATTTTGTTCAGCGGTGTATGCTGTCA
>JARIAV010000016.1 GCA_029257685.1 Butyricicoccus sp. | reverse complement strand
ACCCAAGCCGGATGCACTATGCACCGCTCGCGGAGCGAACACGATATTTCAAGGAGAATCAGGAAGGAGTGCGGACAATGTGCAGGATCATGGAAGAAATGCTGGAGGAAAACGCCAGAGAAGTTGCCGAGCAGGTGACAAAGCAAGTGACAAAGCAGGTGACAAAGCAGGTGACAAAGCAAGTCACAAAGCAAGTCACAAAGCAGGTCACAGAAGAAGTAACGAAGAAGGTCAATGAAGAAAACGCAAGAGACACAGCAAGAAAACTTTTGGGTCTGGGCGTGTTGTCAGATGAGCAGATCTGCAAGGTGACAGGACTTTCTCCTGACCGCCTCAAAGAACTGAAAGCGCAGCTGCATTGAGTGTGCGGAAGGAGTGCGGACAATGTGCAGGATCATGGAAGAAATGCTGGAGGAAAACGCCAGAGAAGTTGCAGAGCAGGTGACGAAGCAAATCACGGAAGAAGTGACAAAAAAGGTGAAAGAAGACACAGCAGGAAAACTTTTAGGTCTGGGCGTGTTGTCAGATGAGCAGATCTGCAAGGTGACCAGACTTTCCCCTGACCGCCTCAAAGAACTGAAAGCGCAGCTGCATTGAGCGTGCGGAAGCGGCTGTTTTATGCGTGGGATATGAAACGATGGAAAATGCCCTGAGAAAATTTTCTCAGGGTATTTTTTTGCGCCTGCGGCACAGGAGAAAGTCTGAAATTGTGATATCTCTGTCAATATAAAACGGGGGAGAAACGATGTGAAAGAAAGAATCCACAAAAAGAAAGGGTGTATTTCAGAGAAAAGCATTGACTTTTCACAAAATAGATTTTATAATTGATATAAATGTGACAATGTTCGTGGCCGTGCAGCGAATGTTGTTCGCTCAATGATTGATTTTCAAAACGCGAAAGCGATGGAGGAACGTAATTATGGCAAGATTCACTTTACCGAGAGACGTATATCATGGTAAGGGTACGCTGGAGACCCTCAAGACCTTCGAGGGCAAGCGAGCAATGGTTTGCGTGGGCGGCAGCTCCATGAGAAAATTCGGTTTTCTGGACAGAGCGGTTTCCTACCTCAAGGAAGCCGGCATGGAGGTACAGGTCTTTGACGGCATCGAGCCCGATCCGTCCGTAGATACCGTCATGCGCGGTGCGGAAGCAATGCTGAAGTTCGAGCCGGACTGGATCGTTGCAATGGGCGGCGGCTCTCCGATCGATGCGGCAAAGGCAATGTGGATCAAGTACGAGTATCCGGACATCGAATTCGAGGATATGATCAAGGTGTTCGGCCTGCCCAAGCTGCGCAAGAAGGCGCATTTCTGTGCGATCCCGTCCACCTCTGGTACGGCAACTGAGGTCACTGCGTTCTCCGTCATCACAGACTATAAGAAGGGCATCAAGTACCCGCTCGCAGACTTCGAGATCACACCGGACGTTGCCATCGTAGATCCGGATCTGGCAGAGACCATGCCGAAGAAGCTGGTCGCACATACCGGTATGGACGCTATGACGCACGCAATCGAGGCGTATGTGTCCACCGCACACTGCGACTACACCGATCCGCTCGCGATCTTTGCCATCAAGATGATCCAGAAGGATCTGACCGATTCCTATGCAGGCGATATGGACAAGCGCGCAAGCATGCACAATGCACAGTGCCTTGCAGGTATGGCATTCTCCAATGCACTTCTGGGCATCGTGCACTCTATGGCACATAAGACAGGTGCTGTGTTTGAGGATCAGGGCGCACATATCATCCACGGTGCAGCAAATGCAATGTATCTGCCCAAGGTCATCGCATACAACGCAAAGAATGAAGAAGCCGCTGCACGTTACGGCGATATCGCAGATCACATGGGTCTGGGCGGCAGCACCAACGCAGAGAAGGTCGAGCTGCTGATCGCACACCTGCGTAAGATGAACGACGCGCTGAACATCCCGCAGTGCATCCAGCACTACGGCGCGGACAGCTATCCGACCGAGCAGGGATTCGTTTCCGAGGAGATCTTCCTCCAGCGTCTGCCGGAGATCGCAAAGAATGCGATCGCGGACGCATGCACCGGTTCCAATCCGCGTCAGCCAACACAGGAAGAAATGGAAAAGCTGCTCAAGTGCTGCTACTACGATACCGAAGTCGATTTCTGATTTCCTGATACATACCCAAAAAGAGAGGGACACTGCACAAGCGGTGTCCCTCTTTTGCCCCGAAGGAGGAAAAGTGATGAAGAACATGGAGGGCTATTATGATTTTTCCGGACAGAAATTCGGCTATCCGCTCAGTCTGAGCATCAACGGCTTTATGCAGGACGTATTTGCGCGGCAAAGCAGTCTGGAAATTTCTTATGTGCTGCAAGGCAGCTATGAGGCGGTGACCGAGCATTTCACCGAGACCATTCACGCAGGGGAGATGGTCGTCATTGCACCCGATGAGATCCATCTGCTTGCCAAGCGGCAGGCGGACAGCATGGTGCTGACCATCCACATCGATTTCAGCCGTATGGCAGATTCCATGGTCGGGGATCCCAAGGAGAGCTTTCGGTCGGGGGTGTTCCGAGCGGGACAGAACCGCACCGGATATTTCGCGCTCAAGCGCAAGATCGGGGCGTTGGTGCGTATGCTGATCGAGGAGAAAAGCAATCTGCTGCGGCTCAATGTGCTGATGGCAGAGCTGGTGCTGGTGGCGGCATCGTCCGATGCGGTGGGAGTTTCTCAGCTGCCCTTGCAGTCGGCGCATCAGGAAAATTATATGAAAGCCATTCGATATATCGATACGCACTTTCGGGAGCCGCTTTCGCTGGGAGATGTCGCACAGCAGCTTTCGTTCAGCCTGTCCTACACCTCCAAGCTGCTCAAAAAGTATACCGGTCTGCCCTTTGTCAAATATCTGTCCTATGTGCGCGTGCGCGGATCGCTGGAAGCCCTGCTTGAGGGCAGGGAGCAGATCGAGCAGATCGCGCTGGATTGCGGCATGGCGAGTGCCAAGGCGTATACGACCACCTTCAAGGAGCTGTACGGCGTGCTGCCCAGTGCCTACCGAAAGCAGTTCCAGAGCAATCTGCGATACAGCGGACAGGGGTATCGGCGAATGGAGCTGGACGACGCACAGAAGCAGCTGCTCAGGCACTTGCTGGACGAGGAAACGTCCGTTCTCTATGAAGATGAACGGCTCGTTGTATGGCAGGAGGGGGATACGGTGTGCTGTCAGGCGAAGGCGGGATGGCAGGGCGCGGAGGTCAGAGCAGACGGAAAATGCCTGCTGCACCTGCCTGCTGTGCAGCCTTTCCGGGAGCAGTCAAAAACAGACCTGTCCGCTGTCGATTTTCCGAATGGTGCGTGCAAATCAGACAAAAAATGACGGTCGTTATCCAGCAGGAGACCGGTGGAATGATGCAGAGTATGTTACAATAAAGGCAGAGAAAACGCAGGAATGCGTAAAGGAGAGAGAAATATGAGTTCATACGAGCATTTGCTTTCACCCATCCAGATCGGCAAAACAACGGTCAAAAACCGCGTGTTCATGCCGCCGATCTCGACCAATCTGGCAAACGAGGGATATGTCACCGATGAGCTGGTCGCGCACTATGCGGCGCGTGCCAAGGGCGGCGTGGGTCTCATCATCACCGAGGTCACAACGGTCGAGCCGACCTATGTGTATCTGCCGGGGGATATGTCCATCTGTGACGATTCCTATATCGAGGGCTGGAAGAAGCTGACGGATGCCGTGCATCAGTACGGCACGAAGATCTTGCCGCAGCTGTTCCATCCGGCGTATATGGCGTTCCCTGTTCCGGGCACACCGCAGCTGATCGCGCCCTCCACGGTCGGCCCTTACTATGCCAGGGAAGCACCGAGAGCAGTGACCGTAGACGAACTCAAGGTCATCATTCGGCAGTTTGGCGAGGCGGCATACCGCGTCAAGCAGGCAGGCGGCGACGGCGTGGAGATCCACGCGGCACATGCACACGGTCTGCTGGGCGGCTTCCTGTCTCCGCTCTATAATAAGAGAACGGATGCATACGGCGGCGATATCCATGGACGGCTGCGCCTGACGCTGGAGGTCATCGCGGAGGTGCGCCGGATGTGCGGTGAGGATTTCATCATTGACGTGCGCATTTCGGGCGATGAATACACCGACGGCGGACAGAACCTGAATGATGCGATCTATGTTGCAAAGCAGCTGGAAAAAGCGGGCGTGGACTTCCTGCATGTGTCGGGTGGTACGACCATCATGCGCGGCAGTTCCATTCCGGCACCGGGTACGCCGATGGGTTCGCACTGTCATGTCGGTGAGGAGATCAAGAAGCACGTTTCCATTCCGGTCGCGACGGTGGGACGCATCATCGAGCCGTGGTTTGCGGATGAGCTCATAGCGAACGGCAAGGCGGATATCTGCATGATCGGCAGAGCGAACCTGTGCGATCCGGAGTTTGTGAACAAGGCACAGGCAGGGAAAGAGGAGGAGATCCGCCCCTGTATCGGCTGTCTGCGCTGTCTCAACGGGATCATGTTCGGCAAGCGCGTTGCCTGCACGGTGAATCCGTCGCTTGAGCTGGAGAATGAAGATACCATCCAGCCAGCGGAGCACAAGAAAAAGGTGCTGGTCATCGGCGGCGGTGTTGCGGGGATGGAAGCGGCATTCGCTGCCCGAAAGCGCGGGCATGCGGTCGTGCTGTGCGAGCGTCAGGACAGTCTGGGCGGTCAGGTGAAGATCGCAGCCGTACCGGTGGCAAAGCAGGAGCTGCTCAGAGTGATCCAGTATATGGAGCGTAAGCTGCATCAGGCAGGGGTCGAGGTGCGCACGGGCTGTACGGTCACAGCGGAGATGCTCAAGGGTGAATTTGCAGGGTATGAGGTCATCGCAGGCACGGGGGCAATGCCGTTGGTGCCGTCTGCGTTCACTGGTTTCAAGCACTGTGTGACAGCGGATGATATTTTGGCAGGCAAGGCGTTTGCAGGCCGTAAGGTAGTTGTCATCGGCGGCGGCTCGGTGGGATGTGAGACGGCAGATTATCTTGCGCCGCTGGTCAATGATCTGTTCCCGCGCAATCGTGAGATCGTGCTGCTGGAGATGGCAGAGGGGATCATGCTTCAGGAGTCCGGTCCGGGGCGTAGTCTGCTGGTACAGCGCATGATGAAAAAGGGTGTAGAGATGCACTGCAAGGCGAAGGTAGAGCGTGTAGAGGCGGAGAAGATCTATTATACCCAGAATGGGGAGATGCACTGTATCGAGGATGCAGATACATTGGTGTTGGCGATGGGATACCGTCCGAATCCGGCAGTGGAGGAAATGCTGAAGGAGAGTGGAGCTTGCTATCATCTGATTGGGGATGCAGAGAAGATGGGGAACATCAAGGATGCGATCACACAGGGGTATGAGGTTGGGAAGAACCTCTAAAATGATTTTTGGAAAACCGCAGGTTTTTCATTCCTTATAAGTGGTTTGCTTTGGAAGCAAAGGGGAATTTTTTGGGAAATCCGTTTGATTTTCATTTCTGCTAAAGGATTTGCTTGGAAACAAGTGAAAATGTTTTTTGGAACGTCCGTAGGATTTTCATTTCTGATAAATAGGCTTGCTTCAAAGCAAGGGGAGAAGTGTCGCGGCCGCGCGACGGCGGCATAAGGGCTAGAAACCTTGCGGTTTCCCCGCCCTTATGAAGCCCACCCATCCCTCTCCATCCGGTTTACCTTGGTGCCGCCGCCAGGGTGTGAAAGTATGACCTCCGCCACAGGCGGGTTTTCCGCGGTCGGATTCTTTCCGCGGCAATTCCCCAAGGGTGGGAATGTATGAACTCCGCCACAAGGCGGGTTTTATCGAGCCTTTTTGGGTGCTGGTTGTTTCCGATTCTGGAAAAAATC
>JARIAV010000343.1 GCA_029257685.1 Butyricicoccus sp. | reverse complement strand
CAAGCATCCCCATGTGGTCTGCGCGGGTGCGCTCCATGCGTCCGCCGCCGTCCTTGACACCGCGCCAGAAGTTGCCGCCGCCCACAACGATGCCAACCTCACAGCCAATGTCCGCACAGCGCTTGATTACATCACAAACCGGCCCGATCACATCAAAATTCAGACCAAAGTGTTTGTCACCAGCAAGTGCTTCGCCACTGATCTTGACCAGGACGCGTTTATACTTGGGAGTATCCATTTTTCTTCCTCCTATGTCGATACAAACGATTGTGAGTTTATTTTACATGATTATCGCGTTTTTTGCAACATGCCGCGGCATAGTTTTCATGAGAGTCTGCCGCATATTTTATGCCATAGGACTTGACAGATGGCTTTTTTCGCGTTATACTGCTTTTGTTCGTTCCGGTAATACAAGACCGTGCGAAGGGGCACACCACCTCGGGTGTGAACTTTCGTGCGGTCTTTTTTTGTATTTTACCCAGTATGCAACACAAAAAGGAGGATTTTTTGGATGATCCAGATCAACGGACAGCCTGCCCCCCAAGCCGCAGGGCGCACCCTTGCAGACTATCTTGTAGATGCAGGCTATACGCCAGCCTTTGTCGCCGTGGAAAAGGGTGGCGTGATCGTGCCGCGCAGCCGGTATGCCGAGACCGTACTCTCCGATGGGGACACCATCGAGATCGTGCAATTCGTAGGAGGTGGCTGATGCAGCTCACCTTCAACGGACAAGCCCTGCAGACCGAAGCCCGCTCGCTGTTTGCCCTTGTTCCCGAACACGATACCCGTGTCGTGATCCTCAATGGCTTCCAGACCGCAGAGGATCTGCCCTTATCCGACGGTGACTGTGTGACCGTCATCGAAAAAGGCGTGTTCCCGCCTGCGGACGTTTTGGAGTCCATGATGGCGGCACGGCACACCCCCGGTGTTTTTGAAAAAGTGAAAGCTGCCCGTGTCGGGATCGCCGGACTCGGCGGTCTCGGCTCTCACATCGCCTTTGCCCTTGCACGCACAGGCGTTGGGCACCTGCATCTGGTGGATTTCGATGTCGTAGAGCCAAGCAACTTAAACCGTCAGTGCTACCGCATCTGCGACCTTGGCAAGCCCAAGACGCAGGCACTTGCCGAGCAGCTCCGCGCGGTCAACCCGTATCTGACCATCACGACCGATCTTGTGCGTGTGACGGCTGAAAACGCAGCCGCGCTCTTTGCGCATGACCCGATCGTCTGCGAGGCATTCGATGCACCGGCTGCAAAAGCCATGCTCATCGATGCCGTCCTGACCGCGTGCCCAGACAGTACCTTGGTTGCGGCAAGTGGCATGGCAGGCTTTGGCTCGTGCAACACCATACAAACGCGCCGCATCACCGACCGTTTTTATCTGTGCGGAGACGGTGAGACCGCCGCCGAGGCAGGCTGCGGTCTGATGGCACCACGCGTTTCCGTCTGTGCCGGACATCAGGCGAACATGATCCTGCGCCTGATCGTAGGCGAAGATACCCCGTAAAAACACACACCCATATTTCACCCATAAAAGGAGATCTTGTTATGATGACGCAATCCCATGACCCCCTGCTGCTTGGCGGACACGAATTTTCTTCCCGTTTTATTATCGGTTCCGGTAAGATCTCGATGGACTTCACCCCCACTGTCATTGAAAACAGTGGTGCGCAGATCGTGACCCTTGCCCTGCGCCGTGCCAATCAGGCAGGCGGTGAAAACATTCTGGAATACATCCCCAAGGGTACGACCCTTCTGCCCAACACTTCGGGCGCACGCAACGCGGAGGAAGCCGTCCGCATTGCGCGGCTGGCGCGCGAGATCGGGTGCGGTGATTTCGTCAAGATCGAGGTCATCCGCGACTCCAAGTATCTGCTGCCCGACAATGCGGAAACCATCCGCGCGACCGAGATCCTTGCAAAGGAAGGCTTTGTTGTCCTGCCCTATATGTATCCCGATCTCAATGTCGCGCGTGATCTGCAAAATGCCGGTGCGGCAGCCATCATGCCGCTTGCCGCCCCCATTGGCTCGAACAAGGGATTGTGTACGCGTGAATTCATCCAGATCCTCGTCGATGAGATCGACCTGCCCGTCATCGTCGATGCAGGCATCGGCAAGCCCAGTCAGGCTTGTGAGGCCATGGAGATGGGCTGTGCTGCTGTCATGGCAAATACTGCGATCGCGACCGCCGGAGACGTGGCTGGCATGGCGCGTGCCTTTGGGCAGGCCGTTGCCGCCGGACGTGCCGCTTATCTTGCCGGCTTGGGGCGTGTGCTGACGCACGGCGGCGATGCGTCCAGTCCGCTGACCGGCTTCCTGCATGATTGATCGGAGGCGGACACCCAATGAGAAAAGTATTTGACCACATGGACTATCTGCCCGATATGGAGCAGACCGAACCTTCCCTGATGGATGCGGTGCTGTCCGCCGTCAAGGCGTATGACTACACCCAATACACCGCCGCTGACGTGCAGCGCGTGCTGGGCGAGCGCGTCATCGATCCGGCAGGCTATGCCGTCCTGCTCTCCCCTGCGGCAGAACCGTTTCTGGAGCAGATGGCGGCACGCGCCACGGCGGAGACCCACGCGCGGTTCGGCAACACCATCTGTATGTTCACACCGCTCTACATTGCAAATTACTGTGAAAACGAGTGTGTATACTGCGGCTTCAACTGCAAGAACCGTATCCACCGCGGCAAGCTGACCCTTGCGGAGATCGAGCGGGAAATGCAGGCGATCGCAAACACCGGACTCAAGGAGATCCTGCTCCTCACCGGCGAGTCACGCGATATGTCTCCGGTCGATTATATCGGAGAGGCGGTCAGGATCGCGCGCCGTTACTTCTCGACGATCGGGATCGAGATCTACCCGCTCAACACGGACGAATACCGCTTCTTGCAGGAATGTGGTGCAGATTTTGTCTCCGTCTATCAGGAAACCTACAATCCCGACAAGTACGAGACCCAGCATCTTTCCGGCCCGAAGCGTTCCTTTCCCTATCGGTTCCATTCGCAGGAACGCGCCTTGCAGGGTGGTATGCGCGGCGTGAGCTTTGGCGCACTGCTCGGACTGGACGACTTCCGCAAGGACGCGTTCGCCGCAGGGATGCACGCCTACCATGTCCAGCGGCGTTATCCGCACGCGGAGATCTCCTTCTCCTGTCCGCGTCTGCGTCCGATCATCAATGATGCGACGGTCAATCCGAATGATGTACATGAGACCCAGCTGCTGCAAGTCCTGCTTGCCTATCGTCTGTTCCTGCCCTGTGCCGGTATCACGATCTCCACGCGCGAGCGTGCCGGTTTCCGCGATCATATCATCGGTATGGCGGCAACCAAGATCTCGGCAGGTGTCAAGGTCGGTGTCGGCGGACACGACGAGGAAGCCAAGGGCGATGAGCAGTTCGAGATCTCCGATGATCGTTCGGTCGAGGAAGTACGCAATATGATCCGTGCGCGCGGCTTACAGCCGGTATTTACCGATTATGTTTATGTTTGATCGGGTGCTTGCGATCACGAATCGCCATTTATGTCAGGGAGATTTTCTGGAACAGATCGAACGCCTTGCAGCGGCGCATCCACGCGGGATCGTCCTGCGGGAAAAGGATCTTCCGGAAGCCGATTACGAACAGCTTGCCGCAGCTGTCATGGAGATCTGTGCAAGGCATGGTACGCCCTGCATCCTGCATCATTTTAGCGAAGTGGCTGCAAGGCTGCATTGCGAAAATCTGCATCTGCCGCTTCCGGAGCTGCTCGCAGATCCACAGGCGGCACAGCAGGCTGTCCTTATCGGGGCATCGGCACACAGTGTAGAGGAAGCGCAGGCAGCCTGTCAGCATGGTGCGTCCTACCTGACCGCAGGGCATGTGTTCGAGACCGATTGCAAGGCAGGTCTTGCGCCGCGCGGACTTGATTTTTTGCGCGCGGTGTGTGCGGCTGTGCCGATCCCTGTGTATGCGCTGGGCGGCATTACGCCGGAGAATGCAGCCGATTGTCTGGCGGCTGGGGCGGCTGGTGTTGCCATTATGTCGGGGGCAATGCGGTCGCTTGACCGCTGGGTTTTGTAACGTAAAGAAAGCATTATGGGTATTCATGGCGTTCATGGATGCTTATAATGCTTTTTATTTTGTAAAATCGTTTGATTTTCATTGCTGGTAAATGGTTTGCTTCAAAGCAAAGGGTGATATTGTTCTGAAGATCCGCAGGATGTTCTTTTCTGCAAAGAAGATTTGCTTCGAGAAGCAGAGAAACGTGTCGCGGCCGCGCGACGGCGGCATAAGGACTATAACCTTGCGGTTCTTGTCCTTATGAATCCAACACTCCCCCTCCATCCGGTTTGCCTATCTGCCGCCGAAAGGGTGTGAAAGTATGACCTCCGCCACAGGCGGGTTTTCCGAGGTCGGATCGTTTCTGCGTCTTGCCCCAAGGGTGTGAATGTATGACCTCCGCCGCAGGGCGAGACTGTGCAGTCTGGGAACATAACGGCAGTGCTATATGAAAGAATCTGCATTTGATATCGACGGCTGAAAAACATTACAACAGTAGATTTTCCAACAATAATGCGTGTATAATAAAGATGAAACAAACATTATCTATCCATACACAAATCAGAGAGCGTGTTACCTGACCGCAGAATATCACACATCAGGCAAGGGCTTTCTGTAAAGAGGTGCAAAAGAAAATGAGTAGCTTTTTGAGCAGAGACAGCGAAGCATTTTTATGCAAAATATCCTTTCAGTCGATCGCGTTCACTAAGTCTTTACAGCAATTAAGATTATCCCAAACCAATATAAAAGATGTGATAGCGGATCTCACAGTTTATAGAGACTATTTATCACGGTCATCCAGTTTGGATCTGTATGGATCCTATCGGATCAAATCCGTTCAATCGCTCCTTATAAAGTATCATAAATATAGATCAAGCGGGGGAGCGTTTACCACTTGCTTTAACGATCTACTTGGATTTAGAGAGATCGTAGACAGCTATCCAGATCCGGAGACAATACCAGATTGTTTTAGGATAGTAAATTTATTGAATGGAAAGCGAGTGGATGATGGTTACAGAGGGCTGCATCTATATTACAAGAAAGATAGCAGGTCATATCCAATAGAGCTTCAAATATGGGATCGGCATGATGCAGCATTTAATATACTTGCCCATACATATATCTATAAATATTATACACCCCAGATCGGGCAAATCATGCGGGAAAAATATGAGACAGGCATCATAAAAACCGACAGCGATTTTAACAGCATATTAAGCGAGGTAACAGCACATGGATAAAGACAGAGCGTTTGATGGATACAATGCGTGCTACCAGATCATCAGTGAGGGTTATACCGCCAGCAGATACATCATAGTGAAAAAATTTGATGCTATTGGCAGTATATTATACACACCCAATAATGCAGTGGAAGCGAATTCATTGGTAAATATCTTAGAGTTGATCTGTTCCGATAATTTGCAAATCGTGGTGACGAACAGCCCTGAGACATACATGGAATATGCACCATACACACCAGAAAACGATTTAAAAGCACTGATAACCTATGTAATGAATCACTAAAGAAACTTTGCACAAGCTGCGGTCGACTCTTATGCCGCTGTCTTCAGCACGACACGTTACTCTGTGCTTTGGAGCAAATCATTTTCCCCTGAGCAAAAGACAATCAGATCCCCTAAATATTTTTGAACTCGTTTATTTCTTCCCCTCCTGATATTGCATTTTCAGCCACTATTATAGTATAATAACCCTATTAGCTCTGTCCGTTTTCCAGACGGCACATGATCCAAAGGGGGGCGGTAAATTTGCCAGATTCCAACATCACCAAACGCGCATTGGCGCAAACACTCAAAGACCTTATGGCACACACGCCCTTCTCAAAAATCAGCGTAGGCGACCTGTGTACTGCCTGTGGCATGAGCCGTAAGAGCTTCTATTATCACTTCCGCGATAAATACGATCTGGTCAACTGGATCTTCTACACCGAGTTCATCACCGAAGTCCAAAACACGACCTATGATACCGCTTGGGACTTCCTCGCAGATATCTGCACCTATTTTTACCGCGAACGTGCCTTTTACCAAAAGGCGATGCAGATACAGGGGCAAAATTCTTTCTGCGAATACTTCTCCGAGGTCATGGAACCCTTTATCCAGACCTTTCTGGACAGCATCTTCCACACCGAGGACGGAAACGACTTCTCACGCGTATTCCTGACCGATGCCTTTCTCGTTTCCCTCGTGCGCTGGCTGCGCAGTCCGCACCCTGTCCCTCCGGATGTATATTTGGATCATCTCAAGCACCTCCTGATCGATCTCTCACGCAGGATCCTGCTGGATTTCGACCCGAGCGATCCATCTGCATAAGAAAAGAACCAAGGAACGATCCCTCGGTTCTTTTTTGTTGCTTTATTTTTCAGAAGCTGTTGTCTTTTCTTCTGTCTTGTCGGAAGCACGTTCTGACGGATCCTGCTGATTCAAAGGCTTGGTATCCGCCTTCTCCTGCTGCTTTTCTGCCGGATCTGCTTCTGTTGGCTTACCCATGGACAGCTCGGTATTCTCCGTGAGGATCTCGTTGGTTTGACCCAAGCCCTCACCGATATCCTGCATCAGCCCCCGCGAACGGCTTTCCAGCTGTGCCAGCCGTTCCTCCTTTGGTGCAACATCTTCTGCGCTCGCACCACGCACCTTGTCCAGCTCGATTTCCGACTTCAACACGCGTGCGTTTCCATCTACACTTGCCTTTTGCGCACTGACATCTTCCATCCGATCGACCTCAGCTGCCGCGCCCATCAAATTGGACAGGATCCTGTTTTGGGCTTCCTGCTTTGTTTTGGGCTTCTCGGTCTTATCCTTGGGCACAGCCTTTTCCGAGGCATCTTTCATCTTTTGCAGGTTGGCCTCTTGGATCTGCTGATCGATCTGCCGCAGCTGTTCATCGAACTGTTCCAGCTGGGATCGGATCGTATCGTCTGATTGTCCCTGCTTATGTGCCTGCTGGAGGAACTGGTCGCGACGCTCCAAAATATTCGCTTTCTGTTTGTTGAGTTGATTCAAAAGGTTGGCAGCCCTTCCACGCGGAGAGATCGTTACGCGATCTCGCTGCCCCTGCACTGTATGCGGACGTTTTGTCCTGTCCGGATTTTTGGCAACACTTTGGTTGACACGTTCTACATTGATGAGTCCATTCTGCTGACCCAGTATCGGCGATATACGCATAAGAGAAACCTCCTTATCTATTGTGGCAGCAACTGCCTTCTTTGTAGAACATATCGACCGAAATTCTATTTACTTTAGGGTGTATCTCAAAACAGTGTATATTGTCTTTTATGATCGTGGCTGTTGCGGTATGCGTCGGTATCCTTTCGTGCAAGCTCCTGTGTCACGCGCTGAAGCTCTCTTTGCAGGGCTTCCTGCTGTTCCTCCGGCGCAGTCCCCAACGTTTGCTCCAATTGCTGCTGTCTCTGCCGGAGCTGCTTGATATCCCGCTCGACCTCGGACAGATCCATGGTCGTCACCACCACGGTCGGTTCTTCCTCCTCGGGCTTTGATGGATCATCTGCTGCTTTGGTGTCCTCGGGCGTTCCATCGAACCGCACCGCGCGTGCCCCGTCTGCGCCCTTTTCCACGGCATAGAGTCCGGCGGTCTCGCCTTCTTCCTGATGCTCAAACGTGTCGAAGCGTCGTTTCATTTCCATGGAAAGCTCTTTTGCTGTGCGCGGCTGATTCGCCTTTGTCACCTGCTCCAGTGCCTGCGCCTTTTCTGTCTGCACGTCAGCGGTCTCCTGCCGCTTCTCTGCCTGCTCGGCTTTCGCCTGCTGTTTTTGCAGGTCGTCGATCTGCTTTTGCAGTTCACTGAGCTTCTTTTCCTTTTCCTCTGGGGAAAGCCGTTTGTTCTCCTTGACCTGCTGCATCTGCTTTTTGAGCTGTTCCAGCCGCCGTGCGATCGAGGCACGATCCCCTGACGATGTACGCTGTGTCTTTTGCGGTCTCATGCCGCCGCTGATCCCATTCACACGCATTGTTTTCTCCTCCTTCTGTATCCAATAGAATCTATATCTGTATCATATCGTGCAGAAAGAAGCGTTACAATCCTTTGCGCATGAAATGGACTGCTATTGTTGTGAAATGAGCAACAGGATCTCCAGATAGAATCTCCCATCCCGAACTGCAATACCGAGCGTACCGCCGTACTTGTGTACGACTGTCCGCATATTGGAAATCCCGATGCCCTCACGAGGGATCGCACCATCAGCAAGCGCACAGGTGTTTTGGATCTGCATCAGATAGAAATTCCCCTTGCGCTTGCCGGAGATGGTCAGCATGCGCAGGTCTGCGGGCATCTGTGCGCTGGCAAAAACAGCATTGTCTACCGCATTGGAGAGCAGGATACACCAATCCAGATCCGACACCGCCGTATGCGCCGGAAGATCCAGTATACATTCCACCTGTACCCCCTGCTGCTCCGCCGCCGCCAGCTTACTGCCCAGCAGCACATCAGCGGCTGCATTGTTCGTGTGGACGGGATAGCACAGGGTCTCTGCCGTATCCTCCAGATTCGCCAGATACTGACAGGCGCGTTCCGTCTGCCCTTCACGCAAAAAGCCGCCCAAAACGCGCAAATGATTTCGGATATCATGCCGGAATGCACGCGTTTGTGCATCGCGCAGCCTTGCCTCCTCGACATAGATATGCTGGAGTCTTGTCTGCTGTTCCAGCATTTGTATCGTCTGTGCGTCCTGCATGGTTTTGAGGATACGCCGAAAAGCCGCCAGCACCGCAAACAGACAGACCCCTGCCAGAAGCTGAAAGCAGAAGCTCTCCAGGTGATCGACGACCGGAAAGACCAGTCCCGCTTCGCTATCCCAAACCATAGTGCTCCCATACGTTTTCTCCTCCAGAAGCTTCTCTGTGAGCGTCAGGAACAGGACCGGCACGAGCAAGATCAGGAGCGGCAAGTGCTCCGCTTCCGGAATATAGGGGATGAGATCGTGTTCGATCCTCCGCAGGAGCAGATACAGACAGACCACCAGCACGACCCACATGAGCAGATCCATATATTTGAGTACGATGGCACACCTTGGGAACAGGCGATCCACCGTGTAATAGGTCAGGAAAAACAGGCTGCCATGGCACACCTGAAAAACAGAGAGGATCAGAGCCGAAAAGGTAACGCTCTTGATGTACTGCTTCGGTGCGGTGCAGATCCCGCTGAGGGCAAGGGCAGAAAGTTCCAGCGGCAGCCGAATGACTGCCCCCAGCTGAAACCGATAGCCATAGAGCTGCAACGCATAGAACAGCAGCAGATATCCTGCACTGACCCACAGCTTGCCGCGTATCCGTGCATACCGGCACAGAAAGCCATAGCAGAGCAAGGGGACTGCCAGATCGTACAAGATATTTGGTATGAGCCAGTCCATAGGTGTCCCCCTCAATCCTTCATATAGTCCAGCATTTTTTCCATCAGCTCCTGATGGCGGAGCCGAGAGACTGGGATACGGCTTCCATTTTCCAAGACGATCTCTCCATCCTGATACAGCTTGAGGTGATCCAGATTCACAAGATAGCTGCGATGGCACTTAAAGAACCGTGTATCCAGCTGTTTTTCCATTTCCTTGAGCTTGCCATAATATTCCAGCACGCCCTCATTGGTGTATAAGTAGATCTTCCGGTTGATGACCTCGCAATAATAGATGGCAGACAGCCTGACCGCCTTGCACCAATGCGCGGTCTGCACCAAAATGCTTGCCTCCTGCCGGTGGGTGATCTGCTGCAAGGCACGCTCTGCCGAACGCCGAAGCCGTGCCCGCTCGATGGGCTTACAGATATAGTCGAGGGCTTCCACATCAAAGGCTTCCAGCATGTGATCCCTCAGCCCTGTGATAAATACCACGATGCACGCGGGATTTTGGCGGCGCAGCTGTCTTGCCAGCGTGATGCCGTCCAGCTTGGGCATACGGATATCCAGATAGACCAGATCGAACGCTTGCATCTCTGCTCCAAATGCCGCTGCATCCGTGTATTGCCGCACGTTACATTCGACTGCCTGTGCAGATAAAAATCGTGAGAGTTCCTGTGTGATCTCCCGGCATACTGCCGCCTCATCATCGCAAACCGCAATTTGAATCATGCCGATCCCCTTCCCACTGCATATTTTTTCATGATAACAGGATGTGTGGACGCTTTCAACTGTTTTGCTGTGAAATGCATCGTCCATGATGCAAAAAGAACCGAGGACTCATTCCTCGGTTCTTTTATTTTTGCTTGCAGATCCTTGCCTGAATATCTGCAAAGTCTTTCTTTTGCGCAACAGGCAGCAGCGGCGCGGTGGGCATCTGTCGAAACTCTGCAATGCGCTTTGCGATCGCCCCGCCGTCCTCCGGCTCCTGCACGATGGCAAAATATCCGCCTTCAACCTGCTCCAGCCATGACTGCACGGTTTCTGGTGTTTCTTCTTCGCTGCATACATGGTGGATACCGAACAGGCATTGTGCCCGTTTGAGGATCGCCTGTGCCTTGTGATATTCCGGCTGGTCATACAGCACCGCACAGACCGTGTGGCAAAGCGAGATGCGCGCGGCGGTCTGGTTATCGATCAGGGAAGGCGGCAGGAACAGGAGCATGGCGCAGGTGTTCTCACTGGACGCCAGCTGAAGCGCGGTATACAATGTCTTTTGGCTGTTCACAGTCACCAAAAATGTGCGTACCCCGCTTGTGATCTCCTGTTTCAGCTGTGCGCGCAAGGCACGCGCGGTATCGGTTTCCTGTACGGTGAGGGACTTTGCCCAGCCCCGCTGTCCACCCGATTGACGCAGCAGCTTACAGCCCTCGGTCCAGCTGTCCCAGCCGAGCGCGACCCCGAAATGCTGTAATGTCTTGTGGTTGACCTCGCGCACCATGCGTTCCAGCAGGGTATAGCAGGGACTGGACTGCTTTTGCAGGATGTGCTGCAAAAAAGAAAAGATCTCCTGTGCGCTGTCCCCATGCACAAGATCCTGTCCGAGATCGATCATGCGGCGCAGTCCGCGCTTAGGATCTGCGTCGATCTCCTGTATGGCGCGCCCGATGACGGACAACAGCATGATGCGTTTCATGGATAAGGTCGGCATACCGTTCCCCCTTTCACCTATGGTATGTTACTATATTACCGCAAAAATGCCCCCGTGCAAAGGGACAATTCCGGAAAACTGTCCGAAAAGGGCATCTGCGTTTTGGATTTTTCAGGATCAGATGATTTTCTTCCCGATTCCTCCGCAAAAGATGACAAGATATGATAGATATGGTATACTATTTTCCGAAGCCTAAGATAAGGAGGCATACTGCAACATGGACCCTATATTTTTACAGGCACTGGAAGACCTGCACGCTGGCAGGGAACATCAGGAGATCATAGATATCATCGAGGCACTGCCCAAGCACGCCCGAACTTCCGAGCTTGTCGGACTGCTGGCACGCGCCTACTGCAATCTGGGCGCATACGAGCACGCATTGGAGCTGCTGTTTTCCGTGCGCGACCCTGAGGACTTTATATGGAATTTCCGGACCGGCTTTGCCTACTATTACAGCCAGCGTCCGGACGAGGCGCTGTCCTACTTCGAGCAGGCGTACCTGTATCACCCAACCGATGAGATCAGGGGGTACATCAAACAGTGTCATGCTGCTGAATTTACCAACAAAACGCGCGCAGCGATCCGCGCAACCAAGGACAATCCCATTCACAATGGTTCCAAGCGCAGAGAAGAACCATCACAGCCCGTGCCGGAGCTGCCCGTTCTGAACGATCCGCTCCCCATGGAAGAAGCCGCTCCACCCGATCCCGATTCCATCATTCGCTACTTCCCCAAGGATCGAGCTGCCGTCAAAGCCCATATCGAAAAATACTTTGGAAAAATCGTCGAGATCCTGCCCTCCAAATCCGATCGTGCGATCGATATTGGTCTATGCGTATGTCCCCCCAATGAAAAAAGCGATCACTACACCATTGTGACGCTGGGGATGGGTGCGCTGCCCATGCACATTCCCTAGGATCGCCGCCCAAGCATCCCGGCACGCACCGAGCTTGTCATGACGCTGCCTGCTGACTGGGAATTCGATCTCAACGATCATCGTTGGGTCTGGCCGCTGCACTGGCTCTTGGTAACGGCATATCTGCCCTTTGATGAAGATACCTGGATCGATGTGGGACACTCCCTCGCAACGAGTGCAGAAAACCTGCCCTTTGATGCCAGCACCAGACAATCGTGCATCCTCACCGTCGACTTGCAGGATC
>JARIAV010000331.1 GCA_029257685.1 Butyricicoccus sp. | reverse complement strand
CAGAATTTGCCCTGTCTCCTTCCAGCTCAGTAAGTATGATGCTCAGCACAGGCTGGTGGAGGACCGAGATGGCAGCAGTAACAAGGGTCGGGGCCAGTGAGTTAGGGACTGCGAGTGGTCCCGAGTGAGCCCCTTTCCGTCTTGACCCTACTTCAGTTCTTCACCACTAAGATAAGCAACCAGGGCTCTGCTCATTGGAGACTTACTTGAACCTAGGGTTATAGATTGAAGGCAGGACATAGTGAAAAAGAATCCTAGCCTAGGAAAGTCAGAAATCTTGGGTCCAGTTTCAGCGGCCAGTCTGTACCACATAAGAAAGTCTCTTAACTTCTCTAATTTACTGATCGTTTTTGTTTGTACAGGAAACACCTGCCGCAGTCCGATGGCAGAGGGCATTTTCCGCGCACTGGACGGCGAGACACGCACCGGATTGCGTGCCCAGTCCGCCGGACTGTTTGCCTGCGACGGCATGCCGGCATCGGAGAACGCGGTGCTTGCGGCAAAGGGCTATGGTGCGGATCTGACCGCGCATCAGGCAAGACAGCTCACGCCCGAGATCGCGCGTGCGGCAAAATATTTGGTGTGTATGACGGCGGCGCACTATGACCGCCTCGTGGAAGCCTTCCCTTGGGCGGAGGACAAGGTGTTCACCCTTGCAGGGGCGGACGTTGCCGACCCGTTCGGCGGTACACTGGAAACCTATGAGGCGTGTGCGGCACAGCTCAAGGAAGCCGTCGAAGCTCTGATCGAAAATTTGGAGAAGCAAGGATGAAGCATGTCATCGTACCTATGGAGGAAAGGCATCTGGCAGGTCTGGCAGAGATCGAGCGGGCGTGCTTTCATGCGCCGTGGAGTGAAAATGCCCTGCGAGAAGAACTGGGCAAGGGGATCTTTCTGGTGGCAGTCGATACACAGGGCACGCCCATCGGCTATGTGGGCTGTCAGACCGTGCTGGACGAAGGCTATATCACGAATGTTGCGGTTTTGCCCCAATATCGCAGGTGCGGTGTGGCAAGGGCACTTTTGCAGACGCTGGCACAGCACGCACAGGCGCAGGCGCTTTGTTTTGTGACGCTCGAGGTGCGGGCGTCCAATGCGCCTGCCATCGCGCTTTATACGGAAGCCGGATATGTGCCGGTGGGCAAGCGCAAAAACTTTTATCGTGCGCCGACGGAGGATGCCGTGCTGATGACATGGTACCGCACCTCGGCAGACACGCAGGAGGCATGATATGAAAATTTTAGCAATCGAATCGTCGTGTGATGAGACCGCGGCGGCAATCATAGAGGATGGACGCAAGATCTGCTCGAACATCATCGATTCTCAGGTGGAGACCCACGCGCTGTATGGCGGTGTCGTGCCCGAGATCGCATCCCGCGGACACATGGAAGCGGTCGTGCGCGTGACCGAGCAGGCCCTGCGGGAAGCAGATGTGCGCAAGGAAGAGCTGGACGCGGTTGCGGCGACCTGTGCGCCGGGACTGATCGGCGCGGTGCTGGTGGGTGCGAACTTTGGAAAGTCGCTCGCCTTTGCGCTGGGCAAGCCGTTCGTTCCGGTGCATCATATCCGCGGACACATTGCGGCGGCGTATCTGGCGTATCCTGACCTCAAGCCACCATTCTTGACGCTGGTGGCGTCGGGCGGACACTCGATGATCGTGCTGGTGCGTGACTATACCGACTTTGAGATCTTGGGCGGCACGCGCGACGATGCTGCCGGAGAAGCGTTCGACAAGGTGGCGCGTGTGCTGGGGGCAGGCTATCCGGGCGGCCCCAAGATCGACAAGATGGCACAGGGCGGCGATCCGCACGGTTACAAGCTGCCGGTGAGCCATGTCAAGGATGCGCCGATGGACTTTTCTTTTTCCGGTCTCAAAACGGCGGTCATCAATCTGGCGCACAATGCCGAGCAAAAGGGGGAGACCCTGCGGGAAGCGGATCTTGCGGCTTCGTTCTGTCAGGCGGTGGTGGATACGCTGGTTCCGCGCCTTGCCCATGCGATCGAGCAGACAGGCGTGCGCGAGGTCGTCTGTGCAGGCGGCGTTGCGGCAAATTCATGGCTGCGCCGTGCCCTGACGGAGATGGCGGAGCAGAAAAAGGCTGCACTCTATCTGCCGCCCCTGTCCCTGTGCGGGGACAATGCGGCGATGATCGGTGCGCAGGCATACTATGAGTATCAGGCAGGGCATTTGGGCACAACGGCACAGAATGCCTTTGCGACTGCGGAAATCAGTGAGGATGTCTGCGCAAAAATCCGATAAGTCTAAAAAAATACTGGAAAATTGTGCATAGATGGAGTACAATGAAGTA
>JARIAV010000309.1 GCA_029257685.1 Butyricicoccus sp. | reverse complement strand
AGCTCAGTTTTTTATCCATTGCGTTTGCGATCGCACCAACCATCGCGTCACCTGTGCCGACTGCACCCTCATCATAGATCTTGGGATTACAGTTGACATACAGGACTTCCGGCTCATGCTTGGATACGAACAATGCACCCTCCTGCGACATGGAGACACAGACCGCCTGTGCGCCCTTTTCGATCAGCTTGCGTGCGCTATGTACCAGCACATCGGGATCGGTCGTGGGTTCGTCTCCAACGGCACGCGCAAGCTCGAAAATGTTCGGCTTTACAAAGTCCGGCTCAAACTTGAGGGCTTCTTCCAGAAGCTCGTCTGCCTCGTCCACGATCAGGCGGCAGCCTGCCTTTTTGATGGTCTTGATGAGCTTTGTAAAATTGGACATGGGGAAGAAGGGCGGCACAGAACCAGAGATGACGAAAATATTGTTATCGTCCAGATACTGCTCGACACGCTCCAGAAAACGCAGGAAATCACTGTCTGCGATCTTGAAGCCGGGTTCGTTGATCTCGGTGTGATCGCCTTCCTGATCGATGATCTGCAAGTTTACGCGCGTATTGCCGGGCACATCCACGAAATCATGGTGGATATCCATGGAGGTCAGCGCATCCTTCATAGCGCGGCCATTGTTGCCGGCGCTGAAGCCAAGTGCAACGCTCTTGCCGCCCAGTGCCTTGACTGCACGGGAAACATTGATGCCCTTGCCGCCCGGTTCAACTGAGGTGCTGGAAGCACGATTGAGTTTTTTTACTTCCAACGGCTGTTCGATGCGGAGTGTACGGTCCATTGCAGGGTTCAGTGTGATAGTAATGATCATGAGGATTCCTCCTGAAAGCCAATACAGTAATATATTATTATTGTACCGAATCCATCAAGGAATGTAAACAGCTTTTTGGCAGATTCACAAGAAAAGCCGCGGCACGATCAAAGATCGTGTTCCGCGGCCAGTTCTGCGAGTATTTTTTTATCCTGCTTGTCCGCCGGTGTGAACTGCGCATACAGATCGGGGCGGTCGTGCATGGTACGCCGAATGGACATTTTGCGCCGCCAGCGTGCAATGTTGGCGTGATGACCGGAGAGCAGGACTTCCGGAACGGCCTGTCCGCGCCATACGGCAGGGTGGGTATACTGCGGATACTCCAAAAGACCGTTCCAGTGGCTTTCCTCCTGAAATGCGGTCTCATCCGGCAGCACACCGGGAACCATGCGGCAGACTGCGTCTGCGACTGCCATTGCCGGGATCTCGCCGCCGGTCAAGACGAAATCCCCGATGGAGATCTCCTCGTCGACACAGGTGTCGATAAAACGCTGGTCGATGCCCTCGTAGTGACCGCATACGATGATAAAGTGTTCCCGTGCCAGAAGTTCACGCGCCTTTTCCTGATCGAATGGCGCACCCTGTGCGCTCATCATCACGGTATGCACATGATTGCCTTGCGTCAGCGCCTCGTGGCAGAGGTAAAGCGGCTCAGGGAGCATGACCATACCGCGCCCGCCGCCGTAGGGGGCATCGTCTGCCTTGTGGTGCTTATCGAGTGCATAGTCGCGGATGTTCACGGCGGTGATCTCGATGTGTCCCTTGGCCTGTGCGCGGCCGATGATGCTCTGCTGCATCACACCCGTGATGAGGTCGGGGAACAGGGTCATGATATCTATTTTCATTCGATCAGTCCCTCGATGGAACGAATGGTGAGCCGTCCTGCGTCCAGATCCACGGAGACCAGGAACGGTTCACAGGCAGGGATGAGGGCATCCGCGGCATTTTCACGTTTCACAACATACATATCATGTGCCGGATTGGTGGTCAGCACCTCTTTGAGTGTGCCGATGACACTCTCGGTGCGTGCGTCGTAGACCTCCAGCCCGATCATGTCCTGAATGAATACGAGATCTTCGGGCAGATCGATATCACTGCGGTCAAGATACAGGATCTTGTTGCGCATCGCCTCTGCCGCCTCGCAGGTATCCACGCCCTGCAGGCGCATGATAACGCAGCCCTTGTGGACATAGGCTTTTTTTACGGTCACCGGTTCCGTGGGGGAGAGATAGAGCGTATCGAAGTCGGTCAGCACCTCAGGGGTATCACACCAGGACTGCACCTTGATCTCGCCGGTCACGCCATGGGTATTGACGATCTTTCCGGCTTCCAGAAATTGTTTTTTCATTGTAAACCTCCGAGATATGGAAAAGACCTGTCTTTCGACAGGTCCCTAGGCCTAGGCTCGCAGAACTGCTTAGTCGCAGATATCTACAGAAACCTTTTTGTTTTCACGATTGCCTGCCGCTTTCATGAGCGTGCGGATCTCCTTGGCAATACGACCATGACGGCCGATGACGCGTCCCATGTCCTCCGGTGCAACATGAAGTGCATAGGTCACTTCATCGCCTTCGATGGATTCTGTGATGGAAATTGCGTCTGGTTGAGATACCAGATTTGCCACGATATAGGTTAAAAGTTCTTTCATATCCATAACCTCATTATCCTTAGAGCACGCCTGCCTTCTTCAGAAGACCACGAACGGTATCGGTCGGCTGTGCGCCATTCTTGATCCAAGCCTGTGCGCGCTCTGCGTCGATCTGGATCGCAGCCTCAGAAGTCATCGGATTGTAAGTACCGATCTCTTCGATGAAACGGCCGTCACGCGGATAGCGAGAGTCAGCAACTACTACACGGTAGAAAGGAGCCTTCTTAGCACCCATTCTGCGAAGTCTAATCTTTACCATCAATTTCACCTCCTTGAAATGTTTCAAAATTTATATTGTAAAGTTATTTACAACCAATCAAGCAACGAAAAATTTAGAACGGGAAGGGGAAGCCGCCGCCAAAGCCGGGGAACCCACCCTTGCGCTTTTTCTTTGCGCGTTTTTGCAGCCCTGCCAGCTGCTTGGTCATTTTCTGCATGGATTCAAACTGCTTGAGCAGCTTGTTGATCTCCTCGATCTTCAATCCGCAGCCTGCGGCGATACGCTTTTTGCGGCTGTAGTTGATGATCGATGGGTTTTCACGCTCCTTGGGGGTCATGGAAAGGATGATCGCCTCTGTGTGCGCCATTGCTTTTCCGTCGAGCTGTGCGCCGGACAATGCCTTTGCATCGATGCCGGGGATCATGCCCAGCATATCCTCCATAGAGCCCATGTTCTTGACCTGCTGGAGCTGTTCATAGAAATCGGTCAGTGTCAGCTTACCGGCAGACATTTTCTTTGCGACCTCGACGGCCTGCTTCTGGTCAAAGCTCTGCTGGGCCTTTTCGATCAGCGTCAGCACATCGCCCATGCCAAGGATACGGGAAGCCATACGGTCGGGGTGGAATGCCTCGATGTTATCCAGCTTTTCGCCGGTGCCGATGTATTTGATCGGCTTGCCGGTCACGGATTTTACGGAGAGGGCAGCACCGCCGCGGGCGTCGCCGTCCATCTTACTCATGAGCACGCCGTCGATGCCAAGCACCTCGTCGAAGGTCTGTGCAACATTGACTGCGTCCTGACCGGTCATCGCGTCTACGACCAGCATGATCTCGTGCGGCTTGACGGCAGCCTTGATGTTCTTGAGCTCGTCCATCAGTGCCTCGTCGATATGCAGACGACCTGCCGTATCGAGGAAAACCATATCATAGCCGTTTTTCTTTGCGTGCGAGATACCAGCCTTTGCGATCTCGACCGGATCGCCCTGTCCCTGTTCAAAAACCGGGATATCCAGCTGCTTGCCGACGACCTTGAGCTGTTCGATCGCTGCCGGACGATAGACGTCACAGGCAACGAGCAGGGGACGGCGCTGCTGCTGTTTCTTGAACATACCGGCGAGCTTTGCACAGTTGGTCGTTTTACCGGCACCCTGCAAGCCAACCATCATGATGGTGGTCGGTGGATTGGGTGCGATCGTGATGCGTGCGCCCTGACCGCCCAGCAGACGGATCAGTTCTTCGTTTACGATCTTGATGACCTGCTGTGCAGGGGACAGGCTTTCCAAAATCTCGGCATCGGTTGCCTGCTCGGTGACGGCTTTTACAAAGTCCTTGGTCACCTTGAAGTTTACATCGGCCTCGAGCAGGGCAAGGCGGATCTCGCGCATTGCCTCCTTGACATCGGCTTCGGTCAGACGTGTCTGTCCGCGCAGCTTCTTAAAGGCGGATGAAATTTTTTCGGTTAAGCCTTCAAATGCCATAAAAACCTCCGTCTTGTGCTCAGGTGGATATCAACCGGTGATTGCACGGATGTGTTCGTTCATCTGTGCAATGATCTTGGAAATCTCGGCGTTCTGCATATAGTTGGAATTGATGCGGGAAAGCAGCTTGACCTCTCCGGCGAGTGCTTCTATATGCTGATCGAGTTTGCCGTAGCGAGAAACGAGATGCAGCTTTTCTTCGAGCTCGGTGAGGATATGCTCGGCACGGACGACTGCGTCGCGGACACCCTGACGGGTGATGCCGGCATGCTCTGCGATCTCGGAGAGAGAAAGATCTTCATTATAATAAAGATCGAAAAGCTCGCGCTGTTTCTCGGTGAGTAATTCGCCATAAAAATCGAACAGGAGACATAACTGAAACGGATCTGCTCTCATGGTTTGCCTCCTTCCTGTGTAAAGTCTGGAACTTTACAACTGCGACGATAATTATATTACACGAACCCCGCGTTCCTGTCAAGGGGAAAGTGAAGAATTTTATAAAAAACTTTTTCGCAGACACACGCACAGAGGAGATGCACGATTTTGATAGGAATATGCGTAGTGACTTTAGCTCTTTATAGTGGTATAATGCATCTGTGGAGCAGACGCGGGCAGAATATGTTTTGCGGCGCGTCCTTGCCCCATGCCGCCCTTGGAGAGGGGCGTGAAACACTACTACTCTGAGATATAAGGATTTTTTTATGCAAAAGTTTACACAACGCATGCTTTGCGATGGCGTACAGCTGACCTGCATCACGACCGACCAATTCAAGACATCGGCATTCAGTGCGGCGTTTGTGCTTCCACTTGCAGAGGAGAATGCAGCAGCAGCGATCCTGCCATATCTTTTGTATCAGGGCACAGAACAGCACCCGAGTTTGTCTGCGCTGGGAGAGGCACTCGATCATCTGTACGGCGCACGCATCGAGCCATACGTCCGCAAGGCAGGCGAAAGCCTTGTGATCGGTTTCATCGGGGACAGCATCGACGGTGCGTGTGTGCCGGACGGCGCCCACCTGACTGCGGAAATGGCGGCTTTGCTTGGGCAGCTGCTCTGCTGTCCCAGACTGGAAAACGGAAGATTTCCAGAGGCAGAGGTCATAAGTGAGCGCGATAACCTGAAAGACCGGATCGCGGCCCTCAAGAACAATCCGCGCGGCTATGCGGTACGGCGTGCGCAGGAGATCATGTGCGCCAATGAGCCGTTCGGCGCGTGTGAGTATGGTACGGAGGCAGGCACGGCGGCACTGACCTCGGATTCTGTCTGGGAGATGTACGAGCGGGTTTTGCAGACGGCACGCGTGGAGCTGTTTTACTGTGGCACGGCACAGGCGGAGCTGGTGGCAGATGCCTATCGGCAGGGACTCAGACTGCCAACAGACGGCACGCGGTACTGTCCGCAGATCGATGTATGCCGCGTAGACCATGCGCCGCGCACGGTCGTCGAGGAAATGCCCGTTGGACAGGGCAAGCTGACCTTGGGACTGCGTACCGGTCTGACCGGAGCAGATGCAGAATATCCGGCGTTGATGCTGTTTACCGGCGTATTCGGCGGCTACACCGGCTCGCGTCTATTCTGTCATGTACGCGAAAAGCTGTCCCTTTGTTATTACGCAAGTGCCGCACTCGATAAGCTCAAGGGCATTATGATGGTCGCAAGCGGGATTGAAAACGCAAAATATGAACAGGCTCTTGCGGAGATCCGGCGGCAGCTCGAGGATCTGTGCAATGGCGGCTTGACACAAGAGGAACTGGATGATGCACGACGCACCATCATCAACAATGTACGCTCCATGCAGGACAGCCCGCTTTCGCTCGAACAATACTGGCAGAGACAGTCGATCGCAGGCGCGACCCAGACACCGGATGAACTCATTGCACAGCTCGAACGCGTCCAGCGTGGACAGGTCATGGCAGCAGGACGGCATGTCACGCTCGACCTTGTATACTTTATGAAAGGGGTGGGCGCGTGAAGCAGCAGTTTGAACGCTTCGGCATGGAAATGGAGTCCACGGTATTGGAAAATGGACTCAAGGTGTATTATATCCCAAAAACAGGGTTCTCCAAAACCTTTGCCATGCTGGCAACCGATTTCGGCGCGATCGACCGCGCTTTTACCATGGACGGCGTGCGCTATGATACCCCTGCCGGTGTGGCACATTTTCTGGAACATAAGATGTTTGAGGACGTGGATGGGAACGCCCTGCAAAAATTCGGCCGGACAGGCGCGTCCCCCAACGCGTTCACCAGCTATTGCATGACGGCATACCATTTTTCCTGCACAGACCGATTCGAGGAAAATCTGGAGATCCTGCTCAAGTTCGTCTTTACGCCTTATTTTACGGAAGAAAACGTGGAGAAGGAAAAGGGCATCATTGCGCAGGAGATCAATATGATGGAGGATACTCCAAGCTGGAAGGCGTATGTTGGCGTATATCAGGGTATGTATGGCACGCACCCTGTGCATACTTCCATTGCAGGCAGCGTGGAGAGCATCATGGAGATCACACCGGAGATCCTGACGAACTGCCATAAGGCGTTTTACAGTCCGGCGAATATGAGCCTTGTTGTCTGCGGTACAGCAGATTTTACACAGATCGTCCGTATGGCGGAAGCATTTTCGCCCAAAAAGGCAGCAAAGATCGCGGCGCGGCACTATGGCACAGAGCAGGAGACTGTCGCGGCGGCAGAGGTCGTGCATCGTATGGCAGTTTCCCGACCGAACTTTATGCTGGGCATCAAGGACATACCGCTTGCCGAGGGGGAGAGCCGCCTGCGCCGTCAGCTGGTGGGTGATCTTGCAGCGCGTATCCTGTGCGGTACGACCACGCCGCTGTTCGTCTCCTTATATAAAGAACGTCTGCTGACGCGTAATTTTGACAGCAGCTACTCGATCATGCCTGAGGTTGCGGCTGTGCTCTTTGATGGAGACAGTGCAGATCCGTATGCCGTTCGGGATCGGCTTGCGGAAGCACTTCGCCGCTATGCCGCAGAGGGCATCGATCCGGAACTTTTTGCACGCATGAAAAAGGCGTGCTATGGGTTAGGGGTGCGGATGCTCGATCAGCCGGAATCCCTGTGCCAGAATCAGGTGGAAAGCAGCTTTGCAGGTGAGTGCTGTCTGGATTTTGCGGCACTCTATGAGACGATCTCCGCACAGGATGTACAGGAAATGTTTGCGCGTTGGGCACAGCCTGACCGCATGACCCTTTCGGTGGTACTGCCGCCGGAGGATAAGTAAAGAAAGGCGGCAGTTATGGAAAATGTAATTGCATTTCCCTCGCTGGGGATCTCCGTGACGGTCGATCGCGTTGCGTTCAACCTCTTTGGGAAGGATATCTACTGGTATGGGATCATCATTGCGCTGGGATTTGCGCTCGCGCTGTTTTATTGCAGCAGACGTATCGAGGCGTTTGGGTTCACGAACGATCTCCTGTATGATGCCGTTCTGCTCGCTTTGCCGTCTGCGATCATCTGTGCACGCATCTATTATGTTGTATGGGAGTGGGACTATTACAGCCAGCACCCCGGCGATATCATCGCCATCTGGAATGGCGGCATTGCCATTTATGGCGGCGTCATCGGGGCCCTTCTTGCGGTGGCTCTTTATGACAGACATAAGAAAATCAGCATTCCCGGCACGTTCGATGTAGCGGCACTTGGCTTGTTGATTGGGCAATGTATCGGACGCTGGGGCAACTTCATCAACGGGGAAGCCCACGGCACGGTCACACAGACTTTTTTGGGCATGACCGTCAACGGGGAAGGGCCATTCCATCCAACATTCTTATATGAATCCCTTTGGAATCTGGTCGGGTTCTTCCTCTTGCATATCATTTCAAAGAAATGGTATCGCTTCCGCGGGCAGATCTTTCTGCTGTATCTGATCTGGTACGGTGCAGGACGCGCATGGATCGAGGGACTGCGCACAGACAGTCTGTACATCGGTTCGACCGGCATCCGCGTTTCGCAGATGGTCGCGATCGTTTCCTGTATCGTGGGCGTTGTACTGCTCGTGCTGTGTCTCAGACGCAAGGTCGAGACCCTGACCCAACTGGTCGATCAGCATGCGGATGCGCGCGCCATGCGCACGGAAACACCGGACACACAAGAAAAGGAGGCCAATACATGAGTGCAATTTTGATGGACGGGAAAGCCCTTTCGGCAAAGGTCAGAGGGCAGATCTTAGAGGAAACACACAGGCTGGAGGAACAGGGCGTGCGCCCCGGACTTGCGGTCATTCTGGTGGGTGAGGATCCTGCAAGTCAGGTCTATGTCCGCAATAAGGAAAAAGCGTGCGCGGAATGTGGGTTTTACAGTGAAAAATATGTCCTGCCTGCGGAGAGTACGCAGGAGGAGCTGCTGGGGCTGATTGAGGAGCTGAACCAGAATCCGCGCATCCATGGGATCCTGTGCCAGCTGCCCCTGCCGAAGCATATCAGCGAGGAGGCAGTCATTGCAGCGATCCGACTGGAAAAGGATGTGGATGCGTTCCATTCTTCCAATGTGGGCAAGATCATGATCGGGGATTTTGATTTTCTGCCCTGTACGCCTGCCGGTGTCATGGAACTGCTGGACGAATACCAGATCGACCCGAATGGCAAGCGTTGTGTTGTGATCGGACGCTCTAATATCGTAGGCAAGCCGATGAGCATGCTGTTGCTGCATCGTCATGGAACGGTGACGATCTGTCACAGCCGGACGGAAAATCTGGCGGAGATCTGCCGTGAGGCAGATATTCTGGTTGCGGCGGTTGGACGCGCACACTTTGTTACACCGGCTATGGTGAAGCCGGGAGCGGTTGTCATTGATGTCGGCATGAACCGAGAAAATGGGAAGCTGTGCGGTGATGTTGCGCCGGAGGTTGCGGAGGTTGCCGGATATTTCACCCCTGTGCCGGGTGGGGTTGGGCCAATGACCATTACCATGCTTATGAAGAACACGCTGAAAGCGGCACATTTACAAATGAAGTAAGAGGAACAGCGGCTCGTTAAGGGGTCGCTGTTTTGTTTTGGAAAACCGCAGGTTTTTTTATTCCTCTTGAATGGATTTGCCCCGAAGCAGAGGGAAAGGTTTTGGAAATCCGTCTGATTTTCTTTTCTGCTAAGAAATTTTTGCTTGGAAGCAAAAAGTAACGTGTCGCGGCCGCGCGACGGCGGCCAAAGGGTTGGAAACATTGCGGTTTCCTCTACCCTTTGGAATCTTCCCCTTCCCTCTCCTTCCGGTTCACCTCGGTGCCGCCGAAAGGGTGTGAAAGTATGACCTCCGCCACAGGCGGGATTTCCGCAGTCGGTTCGTTTCCGCCCAGTGCCCCAAGGGTGTGAATGTATGACCTCCGCCGCAGGGCGGGTCTTCTTCAGCCTTTTTACAAAAGGGGTGCGGTGCACTCTTTTTTTGCCCCTCCATGAACGCTCGCGTAAACGCTGTTCAGCACCCAAAGCAGGAGCAATGGACGTTCGAGCTCAGACCACCAGCAGAAAGAATCCGCAGCATTGGAACAGTCCGACCAGTGCGCACACTGGTCGGCTCGTTCCGGATGCGGCAACGCGGCAGACCCCATAACCCAATGAAACCCTTTTATCCGAAATGCAAAGAGGATTGCCAGTCCTGTTTGCGGCGTAACGCAGAAACAGCCTGTACGCTTGCAAAAACAACAAGCACCAAAAAGGGCTGAATAAAACCCGCC
>JARIAV010000290.1 GCA_029257685.1 Butyricicoccus sp. | reverse complement strand
GTTCTGGGTATGGTCGTTGTGGGGCTGTACAATATGATGGATTCTATTTTTGTGGGACAGATGGTAGGTGCCGTCCAGATGGGGGCGATCTCGGTCTCCTATCCATTCACTTTGATCAATGCCGGTTCGGCTGCCATGATCGGGGTCGGCTCGGCGTCGATCCTGTCGAGGGCGATCGGGAAACAGGATCATGAGACCGTTCAAAAAATCATGGGCAATCTTGTCGCAATGATCGTGGGACTATCCCTTGTCTATACCGTTGTCGGGATGATTTTCACGCGTCCGCTGCTGATGCTCGCCGGAGCAGAGGGGGAGATCCTGGCGTATGCGGAAAAGTATCTGCGGATCATCTTTGCAGGGTCGCTTTTTGTGAATTTCTTTCAAAGTGCCAATATGGTCATCCGTGGAGAAGGACAGCTCAAAAAAGCCATGACGATCATTGCCAGTGGCGCGATCTTGAATATCCTGCTAGATCCTGTTTTGATTTCGATATTGGAGCCGTTGGGGCTGGGGATCGAAGCCGCAGCATGGGCAACCGTTTTTTCACAGCTTGTACAGGCTGTCATCACATGGTGGTATTTCAAGCATAAAAGTATCCATGTGAAAATTGGGAAGATCAGGATCGACTCGACTTTGATGCCGCAGATCCTCTCGATCGGGGTGTCTGTGCTGCTGATGCAGGTGCTCACATTGGTGCAGCAGACGGTGATCTTTCGGGTCGCATCTGCTTATGGCGGAGCAACGGCACAGATCCTTCTGGGAGCCGCGCTTCGCTTCTGGAATTTTGCGTTTGTACCGCTCTGGGGCATCAGTCAGGGCTTTCAGCCAGCGGCCGGTACGAATTTTGGTGCGAAATGTTATACCCGTGTCAGGAAGCTGACGGGTACATTTATGGCAGCGGCTACCGTGCTTTCTCTCCTGTTCTTTGTCCCTGTGGAATTGTTTCCGGAGAAAGTCCTGTCTATGTTTATCACGACTGCTGGTGTTGCGGCATCCGGTGCGGCGGACTTTCGGATCATGTTCAGCACCTACCTGTTACAGGGCAGCTTTATCATTGCGGTTACGTTGTTTCAATCTGTGGGTAAGGCAAAAAAAGCAACATGGCTCGTGCTGTTCCGTCAAATCATTCTGTTCATTCCGCTGGCTGTTCTGCTTCCGCGTGTTGGTGGGATGGGCATTCATGGTGTGTGGCTTGCGATCGCGCTCACAGATGCGATCCTTGTTGTCATCACAGCCGGCATGACGGCGGCAGAATTTCGGCGTTTTCCGAAAACAGATGGCATTAAGGGGTGAAAATTCTGTGTGGGAGCTTGTTTCTGTTGCATGATATCGGTTTTCGCAATATAATGCTGGGTAGGGGAAGGAAACTCTGAATATCGGTGTGACCTCAGTAAGCGGATAGAAAGCGTGGTGTGAGACTTGGAGGCAGTGGCTTGTATGCGTACCCTGTTAGATGGTGGTTTACAGGATGCAAAGGGCAAGGTTTATCAGATGAAATGCACAGACGGTACGGGACAGCTTGTGATCCATGCGGTGTATCCGGGGATCTGTGTCG
>JARIAV010000286.1 GCA_029257685.1 Butyricicoccus sp. | reverse complement strand
CGCCGCCGCCACCGCAGCCAGCCAGCAGGCTCATCGTCATCGTCATTGCCAGACCGAGAGACAGAATACGCTTTTTCATTTCAGATCCGCTCCTTTTTATTCTTTTCCTCTTTCCATTCAAACACTTACTGTGTTTCTAATAATGTCAATATATCATGTGAAAAATAAGTTTTCAACAGATTTCAATGAAAAAATATGAAAAGTTGTCTGGTTACAGCATCTTTCAGAAAAAGTTGTATTTTACATCGCTATCTTTTATGCATATCGACGAATCACATCAAAGGCGTGCAAAACTATATTTCGATAAAACACGCACAAAAACAAGCAATATCATGTATATTCCATCATATTTCATAACTTCTTATGGTTTTATCTAAAACCATACAACTTGGAATATTTTTCTTATTTTCTTGCTCATTCTTTGCTGTTTCCGTCCGAACCGAAACTCTGGAATGGATATCTTTTTTGTTCTGAAATATTTATATTTCAATCCAACCCGCCCATTCCTTGTATGCTCCGTCTTCACACGATGATCTCTGCCCGACTGCCGCCGGCACGATCTTTTTTCACCACGATCTGTTTGTCGATCTTCTCCTTGAGCTCTCCCACATGGGAGATGATCCCCACAAGGCGGCGGCCTTCGCTCAGCTCACTGAGCGCACGCAACGCCTGTCCCAGAGAGTCCTCGTCCAGAGAGCCAAAGCCTTCATCTACGAACATCGTATCCAGCTGCACACCACCTGCCGCAGACTGGATCTCATCTGCCAGCCCCAACGCCAGAGAAAGCGAGGCCTTGAAAGACTCTCCGCCGGAGAGTGTATTGACGCTGCGGAGAGAACCGTTGTAGTGGTCGATCACGTCCAGTTCCAGACCGCTCTGGCTTCGGTTATTATTCGCCTCCATGCGGCGGCGCAGCTCATACTGTCCACCGGACATCATCATGAAGCGAATGTTGGCACGCGCCAAAATGCGGTCGAAATATGTCATCTGCACGAAGGTCTCCAGCATGATCTTCTCCTTACCAGATATCATACCATTTGCAGTATTGGAGAGTGCACGAAGCCACATCAGTCGAGCTTCCTTCTCATCCAACACCTTACGTTGTCGATTCAGGTTTTCCAACATCTCTTGATTGCGCACCAAGCGCGTATGGATCGTCTGCTCCTCCTCGCTGAATGCTTTCAGTTCCGTCTTGATGCAGCGCTGTCTGTTCTCCAGCGCTTCCAGCTCCACGGCTTCCGCTCCAGCCAGCAGCTCAGTCAGAGTCTTGCACCTTCCCTCAGCAGCGCTGTACTGCTGTGTCAGCTGCTGAACTGCCTGCTTTGCACCCTCCAACTGCCTGCGATACGCATCGATCGTTCCATCCCACGCCTTGATGGCAGCTTCCGCCGCCTGCTTGTCCGGATATTTGAGCTGTGCCGCCTGCTGGGTGATCTGTTTGCTCAGAAACTCCAAACGAGCCTCCAGCTTGCCATGCGTGCTGGTGGCTGCCTGCCAGATCTCCCTTTGACGCTGCACCGCAGCCTCGGTCGCTGGAATCCCCTTTTGCAGAGTTTCCGCCCGCTTGGCACGCTTCTGCGCATCATTATACGCCGATTCAAGGCGGTTCAATTCCTCTTTGAGCGCAGCTTTGGCTTTGTGCAGAGCTTCGGGCAGTGTTTCCTCCGTGACAGGACCCAGCAGCTGCTCTCCATCTGTAAGCAGGGCTGCTTTCTGGGTATCCAGCTTGACCTTCCATGCGCGGGCGCTCTGATCCGCGTCCTGCTCTGCCTTACGCGCCTTTTCTGCCGCCGTCTGCGCCTTCTCCAACACCTGTTCACTGGGAACATCCTGTGCCAAAGGAGCAAGCGCAGGATGTTCCAGCGCACCGCATACCGGACATGGCGTCCCCGGCTGAAGTGCTGCTGCCATCAAACCAGCCTGCCCTTCCAGAAAGGCTCGGTTCTTGCTCCGCCAGTCCTCCTCACAAGTCTTTGCATGTGCAGCAGCTTCGCGATAGCACGCAAAGACTTTCTGGAATTGAGTAGCCATCTGATCCAGGGTCTGCATCGCCTGATTCAGTGCCGCCAGCCGTTTTCCTTGCTCTTTTTTCTTTTCCAGCTCCTGCCGCACCTCTATGACTTCTACAGCTGCTGTGTCCAGTGTTTGCAGCTCTGTCTTTTCTGCCGTGAGCTGACCCTGTAATCTGGAAAGTTCTGTCTCTGCACGATCCGCTTTCTCTTGGCAGTCTTCCATCTGTTTGGATACCTGCCTCTGCTCCTGACGAAGCTGTTCCAACGCCTCATACTGTGGTACTTGCTCGCGCAGCGCGGCCGCCTGTGCTTTGAGCGCATCCACCTCTGCTCCCTGCACCTCTTGCGCTGCAAGGCTCCGTTCTGCCGCTTCTATTTTTGGGGTAAGGGCAGTCCGTTCTGCCTGCGCCTGTTCCAGCTTCTTCTGATTTTCCTCATCGGTTCGCTTTCTTGTGATCTTCTGTGTAAGGGTGCTGTTCTCTTCCTCCAAAGCCGATCGTTTGCCCGTCAGTACTTCCTGCTGGGCCGCGTCATCGTTCAGCAGCGTTTCCAGCCGCGTCACCAGTTCCGCGATCGGCAATTCACTGACCAAGCAATCTGTTTCTTCTCGCCAAACGATCCCCTCTGCATACTGCTGGATGCTGTCACGCAGCTTGCTGCATTCTTTATTCAGGTCGGCGGCATCCTCTCGCAGCCGGTACTGCAATTTCTGATACCGTGCAGTGTGGAACAGCTTCCGGAAAATATCACTGCGCTGATCGGTAGAGGCCAATAGCAGCTTCAAAAAATCGCCCTGTGCGATCATCGCTACCTGTGTGAACTGATCGCGCCCGATACCAAGAAGCAACTCCACAGCCTGATTGACCTCTCGCGTCCTCGTAATGACGCGCCCATCCGGACAGTGCAGCTCGGCATCTGCTTTTTGGGTGGTGAATCCGCCGCCGCGCTTGGCTGGACGCTCATATTCCGGATTGCGCCGGATGGTGTAACGCTTGTCCTGACATTGGAATACCAATTCTACAAAGGTCGGGGTCTCTGCCGCCGCATATTTGCTGCGAAACATATTGGGATCTCGTGTCTCACCGCTGGGAGAACCGTATAACGCATAGGTGATCGCATCGAAGATCGTTGTTTTACCAGCACCCGTGTCGCCGGTGATGAGATAAAGTCCTTGTTCGCCCAGCCTGTCGAGTTCCAGCACCGTCTCGCCTGCATAAGGACCAAACGCGGAGACTGTCAGTGTGATCGGTCTCATACTTATGACCATTCCTTTCCGCTGCACTGTAAGGCACCAAGGATCCTAAAAGATCGTACCCACACCGCAGCACACAAAACTTTATTACAAGAGAGGTAAGGAAGCCGGCACAGAAGGAAACGGCTCCTGTTCCAACTCGTTCCCATCCAGCTTCCTTTTCTATACGAGGGCTTCAGCCTTCCGCTTCCCAGATATGCTCCATAATTTCGCGCAGATAGTTCCGCTGTACATCAGACAGGGGACTGTTGTTCTGCTGCTCGTAAAAACGCTCGAACAGCTCCAACGGAGATCGCTGCTCCACATCCACAGCTTCCAGAACCGGAACACCGCCCCGTGTGCGGCGGTTATCATAGTCCAAACGCATCAGATTGGGATAGATGACCCGCAGTTTATTGATGGCGTTGGGGATATCCTCCTCATCGGTCAGAGTGATCCGGAAATAGGCTTCCCGATCCAAACTGCGGTAATACTCCAATGCGCTGACCTCCAGATAAGTCCCCCGCAGCTCGATCATGTCTCGCTTGGGCGTCAGCGGTACGGTGCGAACGGCCAGCTCCCCCTTTGCTCCCAGCTCCACCACAGTGACCGACTTTTCATGCTTTGCCTCGGAAAAGGAGTATTTCAGCGGCGTGCCACAATAGCGCACCCGCTCGCCATCTACCATCTGTGGTCCATGCAGATGCCCCAGTGCGACATAATCAAAAGGTTCAAACACGGTCTTGTCTACATGATCCGTGCCGCCTACCGACAACTCCTCGGATTCGCACCGTTCCGAACCCGTGACGAACTGGTGTGTAATCAACACATTCCGATGCCGCGGATCGATCTCCATGTGCCGGATCGCGCATGCAACGGCGTCCGTGTAGGTCTCGATCACGTCCTCCGGAAAGCATTGGCGAACGTGAACAGGCTTCACAAAAGGAAGCAGCCACAGATCTACAGACCCATGCGCATCTGAAAGCGTCACAGCTTTCCCCGACCCGTCATAGACCGCCGCGATATGGATATCGCTTTTTTCCATCAGGCGGGCGGCAAAGTTCAGCCGTTCTGGAGAATCATGATTGCCGCTGATCATCAGCACCGGTGTCTTTCGTTCGGACAGCTTCACCAAAAAGTCGTCCAGCAAACTGACTGCCTCAGCAGGCGGGATCGGGCGATCGTAAATATCCCCTGCAAGCAGGATCGCATCCGGCTGTTCCGTGTCAATGACGTTCAGGATCTGCTGTAAAATATATCGCTGGTCCTCCAGCATGGAAAACCCGTTGACGCGCTTCCCGATGTGCAGATCGGATAGATGTATGAATTTCATGGTCATGTCCCTTTCTGAAAATGATAGATCTGAGAAAAACGGAAAAATCCGTTTTTTATAATTCTTCCTATGATCCGGTACCGTCCAACATCCCTGCCCTCTGGGCGTTTTCTATGGATTTCTGTCCATATCCATACCGGCACAGTCCCTTATCCCACCACCAGCTTGTTGGTCTTTTTCAGGAACCTTGCAGGGATCGGCTCATCCAACCGCCAAGTAATATTCATTGGCCGAGAGCCTTCATGCCGTATATAATCAGCCGTTCCCAGGAAGGTATAGGCCTCTGCTCCGCCTGTGATGCGATCCAACTTAAATTCGCGCACAAACAGCAAGATCTTACTTCCTCTTTCCCGATGGTGGATATACCGTTGCCCTGTAGGGGAACTTTCCGCAGTGGTGCTCTGGCTTTGCCAGTGAAAAAGCCGTTCATTGATAGAGTAATCCCGATACATGGTAGTTGGCGAGTAATCTTTATCCGCCTTATTGAGCGTGATAAAAAATACGTCCAGTTTCTTGTCCGGCAGCCACTTGACGCCTTCGCGCACAGTGGATGGTTTCATAAAATCCAGTGCGACCAGCAGTTGATCGCGCGTATAGGTGCAATGCAGATCCAACGGGCAAGCAAGATCCAGCTTCACCGGCTTATCGATAAAGTCGATTTTGTCAAAGCGATATCGAAGCAGCTCGATCAGCTCTCCCAGCATAACCGGACTCTCCGACAGTGCATACAGATCCCCCAACACTTTATCGCTGTTCCAATCCTCAGCAGTCCTGCCCCATACGGTCACATAGAACATTTGCAGCATCCGCTGCTCGATCTTGGGCAAAGCCGCAAAGTCGATAGCATCCAGCTTGGGCAGGATATCCAGCAGGAACCCGATCCAGCGCCGCGAGTCTGCCACTGAAAATCTGGGCAGTGCTTTTGTCAGCAGCTCCTCTACCGGCTCCTTAAAATCTTCCCGCACATCCGCACGCGCACAAAGTCGAGAAAATGATGTGAATTTGTAGATCGATCGTGCATCCAGATGATAGTAATCCAGAAAGTTTTCCAGTGTCAGTTGTAATCCGGTATCTTCCTCAAAGGTGGTAACACGCGAAACAAGTCCGGCGGTATTTCCATAGGACGCTCGGATATTCTCCAAAATATATTTCGCTGCCTTTTTCTCCAGCTGGATATAGCAGCCTTTGGGGACCGAGACGAACCCCTCCCGGATCTCTCGCGATACGCTTCGTGCAGAGCCCGAAAGCAGGGCTGCAAATTTATCTTCAAAATTATACTTTCGGTTTGCCTGACCGATAAAATCCAACACGGTCAGACATTCCTTGTTTTCTGCCAAGCGGAGACCACGCCCCAGCTGCTGCAAAAAGATCGTCAGCGATTCGGTAGGTCGCAGGAAAAGAACGGTGTTGACCTCCGGAATATCCACCCCTTCGTTGTAGATGTCCACAACAAAGAGAAAGCGGATCTCACCGGAAACAAGGCGTTTCTTAGCAGAATCACGTTCTTCGTCCGGAGACTGTCCCACCAGAAACATGGATGGGATCCCATGCGCATTGAAATACGCAGACATAAACCGTGCATGCTCGACCGAAACACAGAAGCCCAGACCTTTCACATCCTCCATATCGGTCACATACTTGAGCAGTGCTCTGACAATCAGATCGGCACGACGGTTTGCGGCGATGCCCTCCAGCGTATAGACACGGGAAAGCTCGCTTTTATCATATCCGCCTGCACTCCATTTGAGCCCATCCAGATCGATGGTATCCGTAACGCCAAAATACTGAAATGGACAGAGCAGCTTCCGGTCGATCGCTTCCGGCAAGCGGATCTCCGCTGCAATGCGATGATCGAAGTAAGTCAGAATATCCCTTCCATCCATACGTTCGGGCGTGGCGGTCAAGCCCAAAAGTATTTGGGGCTGATAGTATCCCATCAGCTTTTGATAAGAAGGTGCTGCGGCATGGTGAAACTCGTCCACAATGATATAGTCATAAAAATCCGAGACCGTTTTCGCGGTGAAGTTCTGTGAATGAAAGGTCTGGATCGACAGGAAAAGATGATCGATTCGATCCGGACGATGGGTACCTACAAACAAGTCCCCGAAGTTGGCATCCTTCAAAACCGCACGAAAGGTAAACATGCTTTGTTTGAGGATCTCTTCTCTATGTGCAACAAACAGCAACCGATTGGGCTTCCCGTGATTTTTTTGGCAGAAACGCTTATAGTCGAAAGCAGAGATCACCGTTTTCCCTGTACCCGTAGCAGCAACGACCAGATTGTGGAAGTGCCCACGGATCATACGCTCTGCCTCCAGCTGATCGAGGATCTCCTGCTGATAGGTGTATGGTCTGACATCGACCGTATAGAGATCGGCTTGATTGCTATCGTGATACCTTTCGTTTTTCAGCGCACGTGCCAGCCGTTCCCGCTGATCCTCTGCATAATATTCAAACTCACTGGAGCTCCAATAGCTGTCAAAAGTTGCCGCAATCTTTTGGATGGTTTCGGGCAGATCCTTTTGGGTCAGCTTCACATTCCACTCCAGCCCACTGGATAGCGCTGCGTTGGACATGTTGGAAGAACCCACATAGGCAGTCGTAAATCCGGTATTGCGATAAAACACATAGGTTTTTGCATGCAGGCGCGTGCGCTTGGTGTCATAGCTGACCTTGATCTTCGTGTTGGGCAGCTTGCGCAGCTCCTCAACAGCCTTCACATCGGTAGCTCCCATATAAGAGGTTGTGATGATCCGCAGCGTACCGCCGTTCTGGGTGAATTCCTCAAGTTCATCCAGAATCAAACGCAGTCCACTCCATTTGATAAAGGATACGAGCATATCGATGTGATTGGCAGAAATGATTTCTTTTTTGAGCTCTGTGTACAGTTGCGGTTCATGGATCGCACCCGTAAATAGCGAACTCTGCGCAATGGAGGTCTCCGGACGGCTTAGATCCGCAGCTGTTCGCCCGATCGCCAAACATGGATCATTCTCATGCAAAAGTGCAAAAAGCTGTTCCGCACGCTGATCCACGCACAACCCCGTAAAGCCTGTTTCGCTTGCAGTGTCCTCTACCAGACTTACGATCTTGTTGGTGAGTTCGATTTGTGATGAGATATCCCCACCACGATCTAAAAGATGATCGAGTCCTTTTTGCACCACGTCCGTTAAATATTGTGCCAGCACCTTAGAGGCCTCCGCCCGATCGATCGGCGCAACAGACTTGCACGCCGCAGGGATCTTCTGAAGCTCATTCGTGAGCTGCTGATTGATGATCTGTTCATATAATCCAGAATGTAACATAAACACACCTCGCCCCTTTCAAAAAGTATTTTGATTGCCGCCCGATGAAAAGTCGAAATTCTATTCTTTTTCACACTGCATGACATCTGCCGCGTTAAAATGCTCAGAACATACCAGAGATTCCGATGGTACACGTCCACCATGTTTTCGCCCAGTCATTCGCTCCATTGCTTCCGAAAGGTCAGATCGACCCTCCTATATGATCTATTATACTATATTTTATCAGGCTGCGCACCAGCTGTTACCCTTTGTACAAATCCTTTGTGTAGGTGTACAATACATATTGGACAATTGAATAAAAAAGGATGAAGGATACGGTCTCATGAGTTATAGTTAAGTTACCACACAAAAACTCTAACGAGAGGAGACCATATCCTTCATGAGTAAAAGT
>JARIAV010000245.1 GCA_029257685.1 Butyricicoccus sp. | reverse complement strand
ACCTGTTCCCATTCCGAACACAGTAGTTAAGCTCATGAACGGTGAAAATACTTGGCTGGCGACGGCCCGGGAAGATAACACGGCGCGCACACAAAGCAGACTCGAAAGGGTCTGCTTTTTTGATTTCATATACATTTTTTTGAGAAGCATTGTGCACAACTCTTATAATTTTATAAATTTAGACCTTTTCCATCAGTTTTTCACCGTTGACAGATATTTTTGTTTTTCATATAATAAAGACAGATAAACAAGAGAAAATAGATGCAGAAGCGTATGAAACACCGAGTTATTATCGCTTATAGGCAATATATAGAGCGAAAAACAGGAAAATTCAATAGATGACGTTCATACAGACCAGATGTAGGATATCGTTATATATATTTTTTATAAATCAATTCTTCTCTTTTGACCATGTGGATCAAATGAGATCCTGAAAGGGGTGAGTCTATGGATTTTTGTAAGATCACAGAGGAACTCTGGAAACTTTATTTATCTGCACAATATGATAAGACTTCAAAGATCTTGGATGCAATGGATGCGGATTGTATCATCATCGGAACCGGTGCACATGAATTTTATCTTGGATTTGGACAGTTCCTGGAAGCTTGGGTCAAAGAGGGCAGAGAACGAGAAGATATAGAATTCCAATTTAAGGATTTTTGGTGTGAGCAGCGTGAGCTTGCGCCGGATATCTATTTGGTGGTTGGGAGTATCTATATCTGGTGGGAAAGTCCGGATCATTCAGTTTATATCAATCTGAACAGCCGATTTTCTATCATATATCAGATGAAAAATGGAAAATGGAAGGTAATCCATTTGCATCAATCCATTCCAAATGCAGAACAGATGGAAGGTGAATATTACCCTCGAACGCTGCGGAGTCAAATCGAGCGCACACAGGAAATGGTCGTACATATGAAAGAGCTGGCGCATCGTGATGCACTGACAAATCTAATCAATTACCGCGGCCTTCAAGAGATCTGGGATCTTTGGGAACATGAAAACAGCTGTATCTTTGTTTTGGATCTTGATGATTTCAAGCTGGTGAATGATACATATGGACATATCGCCGGGAATGAAGTATTAAAAAAAGTTTCTGATATTCTGTTGAAAACCATGAGAACCAATGATATCGTATGCCGTATGGGAGGAGACGAGTTTATTGTGCTTTGTTCTCATGTCAACGAAGAAGACGGCGCACATAAGCTGGCACAGAGGCTTTTGCAATGTATCCATAGCGCGCGGCAGGAGAGTCCATATTGGATCGGCGTTTCGATTGGGGGAACTTGGTTACGTGCAGGGGAAACACTTGAAAACGCGATCGCGCGTGCAGATCAGGCTCTTTACGAAGTAAAAAAGCAGTCCAAAGATGGATATGCATTGATATGAAACAGTCCCAAAGCATTCTTTTCATGAAGAAATGCCTTGGGACTGTTTTTATCGTTTAAAACCATTGCAGCATCGCCCAAATGCGATCAAAACGTTTTTCCTTTAGATCCTGCTGTCGAATACAGAAAGCCAAACATGCATCCCCTATATGGAAGAGGCTTTCTTCAGAAATATCCAGTTCCAATAGCAGGCACCAATCAGAAGCTCTTTTTTCTGCCTGTTCGAGTGCTTGCTCTGGCAGGAATTCGATTCCCTCTGCAATTGGGAATCCTTGACGAAGCAGTTCACAGGATATAAATAGATCGTCAAACACAGGGGCTGGATACCCCAGCAGTTTGATATCGAAGTCTGTATGGAGGATCTGTGTATCATCGATATGCTGGTAAGCCTCATAGAGCGCCTCTGTGAGTTCCAATGGGGTTTGTGGCGATATAATATCCAATGATGGATAAGATGTCATACAACGCATATCAAGCGCCGTGCGTGGCAAATGAAGATAGGGGGCTAGTTCCTCTGGGATAGAGGCTGGAAATAAAGGCTTGCTGCCATCAAACCAGAAGACACGTGCACTGCCTGCGTCGTCGCGCATACTTCCATCCGGACAGGTGTCAAATTCGTAGAAAAAGGAAAGCAGGCCGGTCTCTGGTAAACTATGTGCAGGATCCATTGCAGAAAGTGCACGGCAGTCAAACTGTGCGAGGAACGTCAGCGGTTGCTGGCAGGATTCTTCATCGTCAAAGGAGGTGCAGAGATATGTTGGCCAGACAAATCCCTCTGGAACATCCGGACAGCCTCCAAATTTCGATCGGCCCCAGATCACTTTGCTCTCTGGATCGATCTTAGCGGTGATCATGTTCTTTGCATGCTCTTTGAGGAGCTGCTGCAGCATTTGTATATCCGTTGGATTCATAGGCCCTCCACACTCATTTTCAGATAGAATGATTTTCTATATCATATCAGATTTTGCTGTTAGATGCCAGAAAAAATGAAAATAAGCAAAATTTTTGTTCTTTTACATTGCTATAGATAGTCTATTTGGATCAAATCACAGAGGACATTCGGCTCGATATGGAGTTTTTCATATATGTCCACCAAGGGATCCTGATTTCGAGAGCTTGGCAGTATGATAGTGCCATTTTAGTTTGGATTTTCTTACATTTTACTTGTAAATATGCTATAATAAAGATAATGTGTGCAGATCCAGCCGGAAATGCCCCGACTCTGACCGGATCGCATCCGACCTGAAAGGCGCGCTGAACGGAAAGATAAGTGTCGGGACACGGACCGGAGGTGCATATGTACAAGATTGGGCAATGTATTATTTATGGAAATGTAGGGGTCTGTTCTGTTCGTGA
>JARIAV010000219.1 GCA_029257685.1 Butyricicoccus sp. | reverse complement strand
CGCAAAGGTCACGATGCTCTTGACATCGAGCAGCTTTGCCAAACGCTCTTTCATCGGATCTCCCTCCTTTCCCAAGGCAGCGTTCTATACCATGCTATGCAGCCGCTGTTTTTCCCGTTTCTCCCCGTTCCCCGATCCCTTGAAATGCAAAACCGCCCCTTGCACACAATGCCTTTCCTGCATTGCCACAAAGGGCGATCCTTTTCGATTTACTTGATCTGTGCCTGTGATCCTGCGACGCTGACAGTCTGCTCATTGTATACCTTATGATCGAGCAGTCCCTCGGTCTCCGCGACCAGAACCGCCGCAGTTGCCGCACCGACTACATTGGTCGCAGTACGCGCCATATCTACCAGACTGGAGATCGGCGAAAGCAGCACGATCAGTTCGATGGGCAGACCTGCCGCGGAAAACAACGCTGTCGCAGCAACGGTCGCCGTCCCCGGCACGCCCACCGTTCCGACCGATACCACCAGTGCCAGCACAATCAGGAAGGCATACTGCGGTATGGTGTATTCCAGTCCCATCACCTGAATGCTGAATACTGCCAGCAGTACAGGCCAGATGCCTGCACAGCCCGGCATCCCCAGATTTGCACCGATACCTGCGGTAAAGCCTGCGACATCTCCATCGACCCCCAGCTCATGGGTCAGCTGTCTGACAGTGACGGGAATGGTTCCAACGCTGCTCTGTGACGTGAATGCCACGACCGCCGCCGGCATGATGCCTTGAAAGAAACGAACGGGATCCAGTCTGCCGATCACACGGAGCAGGATACTTTCCACCCCAAACAGCTGGATGGCGCACAGTGCATACGCCAGCAGCAGCACCCCGAACAGGGGAAGCAGCTCGGTCAGAGATGCTTTTCCGACCGCGCGTGCGATCAGAGACAGCACCGCATAGGGCGTAAAGCCAATGATCCAGCCGATCGCCTGTCCCATCACCTGACTTCCGGCATCGATAAATGCCTTGAACGGCTTGATCTCCGCTTTGCTGTTCGCCAGCTGATTGTATGCCACTGCGATCAAAATTGCAAAGATCACGATTGGAACGACCTGCCCCTCTCCCCATTGTGTGACAAGGTTGTGCGGAAACAGCGATATGATGGTATCCACAAAGGTGGGGACTTCCGTCGCAGCATGCTCCGCCGCGGGCTGATAGGCAAAGCCTTTTCCGATATGCAGAAAGACAGCAGCCACCAGAGTGATGACACTTGCCGTCAGGGTGTTGAGCAGGAGAAAGCCAACCGATTTCAGACCGATCTTTTTCAGGTGAATGGATTCTCCAAGGTTCGTGATGCTGGAAATGATACTGAACAGCAGCAGCGGCACGACCATTGCGGAGATGATATGGGTATAGATCGTTCCGAACATTGCGACATAGGTATAATGCTCCTGAAACACCAGACCAACTGCGATACCAAACGCAGTCGCAAGCAGGGTCAGGATCCCAAAGTCCATTTGTTTCCTCTGACCCAAATAATAGAGGATCCCAAAAAACAGGAGTGTGAGTGCCAAAGCACCGATTTCAAATAAGTTTGCGTGCATGATATACTCCCTTCATTGATTCAAACAGCAGAAACTTTGCATAAAAAAACGAGACCGTATCCATTACGATCCCGTGCAGTCTATTGCGGAGGATTCCCGATCCAACGATCCGGAAAAGCGTTGTCAAAATTTTTGCATCACAACGATACCCGCACAGAAATGCCCAGGATGCATGCATTTACAACAACACATGGAAATCAATAAATCCCGATACATCAGGGCACCTCCTTTTTATTCCCACCATTTTAGTATGATTTATGTGCTTCATTATACACGGACACGCTCACCTTGTCAACCATTCTCATTGCATTTGATAAAAACCCAAAAATATCATCATGCGTCTTGCATGGCTGAGTGATCTCTATGGGGAGATGTTTTCACAAGCTGCGGCGCATTTGGGTGATCCGTCTGGTTTTCATTTCTGCGAAATGATTTGCTTCGAGAAGCAGGAAAGCGTGTCGCACCGGCGACGGCGGCCAAAGGATAGGACACCTTACGGTTTCCTTTTCCTTTGGAATCCTACCCTTCCCTTCCATTCGGTATACAATGGCAATGCCCCATCGCGTGTGAAAGTATGACCTCCGCCACAGGCAGGATTTATATAGCCTCGTTTGGTGTCTGTTGTTTCTATCATCATAAAAACTGTTTCTACCTTCATCTCACAAACAGGACGGGTCATCCTCTTGGCGCGTAAGCGGAAAGGTTTTTGTTATTTCATAGGGTCTGACGTGTTTCCCATCCGTTCAACGCAAAAAGTCAGGCAAAAGCCTGACTTTTTGCTGATTTTTCACAAATTAGAATACACAGTACTGCTCCATGTATGCTTCCATGCGCGGCAGGATCTCACCGTAAGTACCCTGCTCCTTCAGATATTCGTAGATATCCTGTACCGTGATGAGGGCATGTACCTTGATGCCGAACTCCTCACCAACCT
>JARIAV010000145.1 GCA_029257685.1 Butyricicoccus sp. | reverse complement strand
GTGACCTGTACACATTCCATAAAGATCGCGCTGTACGCCTCGAAATCGCCTGCATACAGCTTGCAGACCGGAAGGATCGAGCCATATCGGGTATGATACATGCGTTTGATCGCATGACGCTCCCGCTCGGTCAGGATACATTCGACACCATGTTCATAGGAGATCTGCAGCGCATCTGGAATGGTAATGAGACCTTTTTCCGGTTGCTGCACCAATGTGATCGCCTCCAGATCGATCTGCTGGAGCGTCTCCATATCTTTCCGATAGCTCTCGAGCACCTGCGCAACGGTATGCAGATGGCGGATCTCCTGTTCCACCTGTCTGAGCTGCTCACCCAAGATCTGTTCCATGCCCTCTGCAGACCGATCTTTGACAAAACTACGGATCTCTTTGAGCGGCACATCCAATTCACGCAGCATCAGGATGGTTTCGAGCAGGGTGCTCTGCTGATAGCTGTAGTATCGATAGCCATTTTCCGGATCGACCTCCGCCGGGTGGAACACATCTGTTTCATCATACCACATAAGTGTTTTTTTATGGATGCGATGCAGGGCGGCAAACTGCCCGATCGAAAGCCGCTTTATTTTTTCATTCATTTTTGCTCCTTTCTCTTGACCGTCCAGTGACTGTATGGTTTATCCTATGGATATCCCCACTCTGACATTGAAGGAATGGGAAATCTATCTCTCAAGGAGAACATCATGGAACTTCTTTTTCGACCCTATCAGGCATCTGACCGTACAGCGATCACCAAAATCATTCGTGAAGTCTGGCATTATGATGCTCTTTGTCATGCAGATACTGCACAAAAGCTCGCCAACACCTTTCTTGACAGCTGTTTGACCCACCAGACCTACACCCAAGTTGCCGTGGCAGACGGCACGCCGGTTGGTATCATCATGGGCAAAAACAATCGAACACACCGCTGTCCGCTGTCTCTGCGCCTCCGCCTGTGGGTATCCGTTCTTGCACTGTCTCTTTCCAGGGAGGGGCGCACCGTTTCCAAAATTTTTTCCGAGGTCAACAACATCGATGCGGAACTGCTTGCGCGGTGCACGACCGATTATCAGGGCGAACTTGCATTTTTCGCAGTCAGTCCTGCCTGTCATGGACAAGGGATCGGAAAAGCCCTGTTTGAGCACCTCACAGCCTATATGCAGTCACAGAATATCAAGGATTTTTATCTCTTTACAGATACAGCCTGTAACTATGGCTTTTATGAACATGCAGGCATGATCCGACGGCAGGAAAAACCACATACGTTTCTGATATCTGCACAGAAAAAAGAAATGCTCTTTTTCTTATATGACTTTCATAGTGCTGTATAGCCGATTTGGGGCATCAGCCGTCCTGTTCTATGCTTTTGATGCGATTTCTGCTTTTTGCCGTTTTTTTCTTTTATTATATTGTTTTTTTCAGCTCCATACAAGAGGGAGCCCTGCTTCCTGCAAAAAAAAGTCTGTCACAAGACATCGATCCTGTGACAGACTTTTTCAGCTTCTCTTATGATAAGACGGTATCATTTTCCAGAATGATGGGCTCCAGCTCCGTATCATCTCCATACAGATCCGGTCGGTTCAGGATATATTGCTTGAGCTCCGCGCGATCATGGAATCTGGTTACTTGGAACGGGAACATCGGGCCATATTTTTCAAAAAACCACAGGCCGTCCTTGTCTTCCGCCAATACGCCGGTATGCCCCACAAAGCGGACTTGTTCAAACGGAGAATGGAGATACACGGTAATGAGCGAAAGGTCTTTTCCGTTCACCTTGATCTCACGATCCTTCCACGCCTCTTGGATCTTTGCAATGTGCTCATCCAGTGTGCTCGTCCCCTGAACTGGGACCCAACTGAACAGGGAGTTGAAATTGCTGCGCTCTGCTTCTGTCAGGTGAAAGGGTTCGTAGGTATCGATGGCTTCCAGATCGAATATCAGATAGGTATCATCATCGAACTTTTTGCCATTGGTCTCGATCTTGTTTTTCAGCAGCAGATAGCTATTCAGGCGGCAATTCACCTCCGGAAGCGGCATCCCGTCCGCGTCTGACTTGTAGGACACGATCAGTCCGGAATAGTCTGCCCCCTTTTCGTCCATAGGGGTAAAGTCCCCTGCGAGCGTTCCTGCCGTCACACGGTCATTGACATCCTTCACCCAGGAAGCGAGCAGGTCTGTCTGCGCATCCGTCACGCCATGCTTTTTGAGCAGCTTTGTGACCTCCTGCTGTGAGGCTTCATTGGCAAGGTTGGAATATACGATGCTGTTTTCCGCCTGTTCTGTTTGCGGCTTTGCCTGCCCCATACTGCATCCTGCAAGCAGCAGCGCTGACATACATGCTGCGATCATTCGTTTCATATTCGATTTCCGTTCCTTTCTTGAATTTGACTTCTATCTTATTAGACGTGCTTCGCCCGCCATTTGTTTCACCAAAAAGTCGATAACTTTTCATTATCGTTTCAATGAAATAAATGTATTTTATTTATTGCAAAAAATGTAGTATCCTAAGCACATACGAAAAGTAAGGTCTCTCCCGAGAAAATGGATCGTACCGTCAAGCTCCGGAGCGGTGCCGCATAGAAAGGATCTGGTTCAAATCAAAAGCATCTTCCATCGAACAAAACACATCCCCATCTCGATCGTTCCCTGTATGCTGGGCGCTTTTACATTATCGAATATCTATAGCGGGTTAGGCTTTTGCTTCATCCGGCATGCAACTGCATGCTTGTGTATCGTTGTCGTATTGTCTTATCTGACAAAGATCATCATGCATCCCAGCGTCATCAGAGAAGAATACAAAAACCCTGTGACCGCCAGCTTATATCCGGGGATCTGCATGGTCAGTATGTCGCTCGGTGCATATTTCTATGATTATTTTCCGGCTTTCGGAAAAGCATTGTGGTGGATCGCGATCCTGTTCCATATCACCCACATCTTTTTATTCACTTATCTGCACTGCATCAAAAGCCGAGATATCAACACCTTCCTGCCAACCTGGTTCGTGACCTACAACGGTCTCATGGTTTGCAGCGTGGTGGGTGCCAATATGCAGGAAAACCCTTTCCTGACCTTTATCGTCTATTACGGCATCGTGATCTATTTCCTGATCCTGCCCTTTATGCTCTGGCGGCTGGTCAAATTTGAGATCCATGATACCATGCAGCACGGAACCGCGATCCTGCTGGGTCCATGCAGCCTTTGCATCGTTTCCTATATCAACATCATTCAAAATCCCAACACCCTTTTGGTATGGCTGTTGTATGTGTGTGTTGTGCTTTCCCTGCTCTATATCCTCGTCATGCTGCCGAAGTTCTTTTCCTATGCCTTCACGCCGGCATTCGCTGGTCTGACCTTCCCCATGGCGATCGGCACGGTTGCAACACAAAAAATGATCGTGTATCTGAACGGGATCGGATCGGAAAACATTGCAGCCATCTTGAAGCAGCTGGAAGGCATCCAGATCTATGCAACGACCGCGATCATTGGATTCGTACTGTTCAACTTTGCAAAATCACTGCGCATCCATTTCAGCTGTGAGATCACATTCTGACAGGGCATACTGCCCGACCGGAACGCCTCATATCATGGTCTTGCCCTCGCGCTGGGCTACTTCTTCATCCAGCAGCGCAAAAAACGCCTTGATCGCCGGCGAGATGTATTTGTTTTTGTGATAGATCAGGCGGATCGAGCGTTTTAAGTGCATACGATTTCTTGGGAGTACCGTCAGTACTCCCTTTTTTACTTCCTCTGCCACCATCATCTTGGAAAGCACCGAAATGCTGTCCGTATAGAGCAATGCCTGTTTGATGGCTTCTATGCTCGTACACGAATAGTTCATGGTCAGCACAAGCCCCTGCTGCTGCAAATACTGCTCCAGCTGGTTGCGCTTACGGCTCCCATCCTCACGCGTGATAAAGGGATATTGCTGGAGCTCTGCATCGCTCACTTCTTCTTTGCCGCAAAGCGGATGCCCGGCACGAACGACCATCACCAGTTCATCCTCAAACAGATGGCGCACCACCAGATCGGGGTTATCCACATACCCCTCCACGATCGCAACATCCAAGGCGTAATCATTCACGAGCTGCTCGATCTCGCTCGTATTGCTCACAACGACCTCATAGGTCATGCGATCCAGCCTTTCCGTCAGCTTTTTCATGAATGGCGGCAGCAAACGTGTTCCCACGCTGACAGAGGCCCCGATGCGAATATGGTCATGCTTGCCCTGTATATTGATCTCGTCCTCCATATCCTGAAACATGCCAAGGATCTGCAAGGCATAGCCGCGCATGATCTCACCGATGGGGGTCAAATACAGGCGGTGATTGATGCGTTCAAACAGCTTGATGCCATAATACTTTTCCAAATCGGCAATGGATTTTGAAATGGCAGGCTGCGAGATATTGAGCTTCTGCGCCGCGGCATGCATGGTCTTTTCCTGACATACGGCGGCAAAAACTTCCAAATGGTGAAAGGTCATAGCATACCTCCCTCTCTAAGTCTGTCATAACTATACTACATTTTGTCCCATCCAGCAAGAAATAATATAGCAGCATAAAAAGGCAGAAGGTACTCCCCTCTGCCTTTTCTCCGTTCGATCGTGCCTGTCAGAGCAGGGCGAGCACCTCGGGAAACACTTCCAGACTGCGCCTCAAGATCCCGTGCATCTGTGCGATCGCAATGCCATAATTGACGATGGGAACACCCGCCTTCTGTGCCGCCTCGATGCGGTGCTTCATCTCCTTTTCATTGAGCATACAGCCGCCGCAATGCACCACAAGCGCATACTGCGTCAGATCTTCGGAAAACGTGTTTCCGGAGGTGAACACATGATCGGGCTGGATACCGGAAAACTGCTCGATCCATTTGGGCAGCTTGACCGTGCCGATATCGCCGCACTGTCGATGATGGGTACAGCCCTCTGAAATCAGAATACGATCCCCTGCCTTGAGTGCCGATAACTTCGCTGCGCCCTGTACGAGCGGGATAAGCTCCCCTTTATAGCGCGCAAACAAGATGGAAAAGGAGGTCAGTAAAATATCTGCCGGTACTTCCTTGGATACCCGTCCAAATGCCTGCGAATCGGTAATGACCAGCTTGGGCTTTTGCCTGAGTGCCGCCAGCGTCTGCGCAAGCTCGGTATCCCGACAGGAAACCACCGTACCGCCTGCATCCAAAATATCGCGGATAGTCTGCTGCTGCGGCAGAATGAGCCTGCCTTTCGGTGCAGCGGCATCGATCGGTATGACGAGCACGACCACATCGCCTGCTTCGAGCAGATCTGCCACGATACGTTTTTCCGTTCCGCTCTGTCCGGACAAAGCCCCCAGCATTTCCTTGAGTGTATGCACGCCTGCCCCTGTGACCGTACTGATACAGACTTCATTGTTCTTGCACACCGGCTGCTTTTCCAATAGATCGACCTTGTTCCATACCACAAGATACGGCAGCTTGCGTGCCTCAAACTGGTCGATCAGTTCTTTGTCCTGCTGGGACAAGCCACGCACGGCATCGACGACCAGTACAGCAATATCGGTCTGTGCAAGGATCGCCTGCGTTTTTTGGATGCGTAATGCCCCCAGTGCGCCCTCGTCATCCAGTCCGGGCGTATCGATGATCAGAACAGGCCCCAGCGGAAGCAGCTCCATCGCCTTCCTGACCGGATCCGTCGTCGTGCCCTTGACATCGGACACCACCGCGACATCCTGTCCGGTCACGGCGTTGACCAGACTGGATTTTCCTGCGTTGCGCATCCCAAAAAATCCAATATGGACGCGCTCGGAATTGGTCGTATCGTTCAAACCCATAAAATCATTCTCCTGCTGTGAAATCCCATTTAGAAGTTAAAGTCCCGTCGATTGGAGTGCTTGATATCCTCGATATTTTGCACCGCGAGCGTATGGACGCGCTCGTTCGGGATTTTTCGGAGCTCCCGCTCGATCACCTCATAGCCCAGCTTCTTGGTCTCCGCCGATGCATAGTCCTCCAGATATTCCGAAAGGGTCATGAGTGCATTGGGGTGACAGCAATTGAGGATCTGCCCCGACTTGCACAGGCTCATGAAGCGGTCTCCCGTGCGTCCCATGCGATAGCACGCGGTACAGAACGATGGGATATGCTCGTTTTCCATCAGCCAATGCACGACCTCATCCAAGGTGCGCTGATCGGATACATCGAACTGCTCGGAATCATGCGGACGATCCTCCTCCGTATAGCCGCCGACCGAGGTTCGAGAAGCGCCGCTTGCCTGCGAAATGCCGAGTTTCAGCAGGCGGGTGCGTACCTCCTCCGATTCTCTGGTCGAAATGATCATGCCTGTATAGGGTACTGCAAGGCGGATGCAGGCAACGATCTTGGCAAAGGTATCGTCATCGATGCCATTGTCAAAACTGTCCGGATCGATATCATTTGCACGCTTGAGGCGTGGGACACTGATGGTATGCGGCCCGACACCGTGTACGGCTTCCAAATGCTCCGCATGCATGAGCAGACCGGCAAATTCATAGCGGTAGCGTTCCAGACCAAACAGCACACCCAGACCCACATCATCGATGCCGCCTTCCATTGCGCGATCCATTGCCTCTGTATGGTAGGCATAATTATGTTTCGGGCCTGTTGGGTGCAGCTGTTCATAGCTTTCCTTATGATAGGTCTCCTGAAACAGGATGTAAGTACCGATCCCTGCTTCCTTGAGTTTGCGGTAATTTTCCACAGTCGTTGCCGCAATGTTTACATTCACACGGCGGATATCGCCGTTTTTATGGTGTACGCTGTAAATGGTCTTGATGCTCTCGAGCACATAGTCGATGGGGCAGTTCACCGGATCCTCTCCTGTTTCGATCGCCAGACGCTTATGCCCCATATCCTGAAGCGCGATGACTTCCGCGCGGATCTCCTCCTGTGTCAGCTTCTTGCGTGCGATCTCCTTGTTCTTGAGGTGGAACGGACAATAGACACAGCCGTTGACACAGTAGTTGGAGAGATACAGCGGTGCAAAGATGACGATGCGGTTTCCATAGAACGCGAGCTTGATTTCCTCCGCGATCTTGTACATCTCCTCGATCTTTTGCGGATCTTCACAGGCGAGCAGGACAGACGCCTCTCTATGACTCAGTCCCGCACAGGTATACCCCGTTTTGGTCTTTTTCGGTCGTGCCTTATCCAGGATCGCGTCGATCATTGCAATATCGTTTTTATGTGCCTCGGCATACGCGAGTGTTTCCAAAATTTCTGCATCGCTGATAAATTCTTCTGCTTTCAGCGACTTCGGATCATAGCTTCCCATATCTCGATTCTCCTTATTGCCTGCTGTCTCCACGGTCTATCACGATCTCATAACCGATCTTTTCCATACAGGTTCTGAGATCCTTGAGGTTCTGTGCCGCTTCCGGCCCGCTCGACAGCTTATTGTTATACAGCATATATTTATCTCGCACCGCGACGGGCGACAGGTTCGGCATGATGACATTTGCGCCGCTCAAAATCCCGCGCTCCCGTCCTCCCTCTGTCACGGAACCGAGGGCAGTTGTGGCTGGCAGCAGCAGGCGCGGATGAATGAGGCGCACCACAGACAGCAAGAAGCAGGTCAGGTCTGCGCTTCCTGCCGGTTCCGCGCGGAACGGGGTATCCTTATGCGGAATAAAAGGGCCAATGCCGCACATATCCGGACGAAACCGCTCAATGAATTTGAGATCCTTCGCAATATGTGCCATTGTCTGGTGTGGTGAGCCGACCATAAAGCCGCAACCCACCTGATACCCAAGTGCTTTGAGATCAGAAAGGCACTCCATGCGGTATGCAAGCGACATCTTCTCGGGATGCAGCTTGCCATAGTGTGCAGCATCAGCCGTCTCATGCCGCAGCAAATAGCGATCCGCACCAGCCTTTCGCAGTCTTGCAAAGCTGTCCCTGCCGCGTTCTCCCAGAGACAGGGTGACAGCGCAGTCGGGATACCGTGTTTTGATGGTTTGGATCAGTTCACACAGGATATCGTCCGTAAACCAGCCATCCTCACCGCCCTGCATGACAAAGGTGCGAAAGCCCAGTGTATAGCCTTCGTCCACACAGGATAGGATCTGCTCCGGAGACAGGCGATACCGCACGCAATCGGCATTGCCGCGGCGGATCCCGCAATAGAGGCAATCATTCTTGCAGATATTGCTGATCTCGATGAGTCCGCGGATAAATACTGTTTTGCCATATACGGCGTCTGCGGCTTCTCGCGCCAGCCCTGCCAAAAGTGCCTGCGCATCTGCATCTCGTGTTTCGATGAGGTGTATATATTCTGCTTCGGTCAGGCTGTGCTGCTCTGCCAGCTTATCGATCAGCGCGTTGGTCTCAGGCGTCATAGTTCATCACATTGGACAGGGCGGTCTTGACACTGATCCCATGGAGTTTCCCGATCTTTCCGGCAAGGCTGGAAATCGTATCCTGCGGCGCATCGAGTGCCACACTGATGATATTCACCTTGCGCGCCTTGGCACGATAGGGGATCCCCATACGTCCAATGATATATTCGCTGTAATCATGGAGCAGCCCATTGAGGGTTTCCACCTGCTCGGGGTTTTCCACGATGATACTCATAACTGCGATCCTTGTTTCCATTTTCGTCTCCTAAACATAAAAAAATGCCGCTCCCTGATTTCAGGTGCGGCAAAATAGACCCACGATCCGTGGGTATGTTTCGACTGTTATGCAGCACCTTTCACGCAGAACCTGTCTTTGTGTCAGGAAAGTTTGTTTTCATTATAGCAAACATGGGTGAAAAGTGCAACTGTTCTGTCTGTAGTTTCTGGAGATCAGTTTTGGTAGGTTGCATGATGGATTTTCAACAACCGAGGATTTCTTCTGGTAATCTATCGCGGTGCACATGGGTGATCCATCTGGTTTTCATTTCTGCTAAATGAGATTTGCTTCGAGAAGCAGGGAAACGTGTCGCGGTCTCGCGACGGAGACACAAGGGGTAGAACCTTACGGTTCTTGCCCTTGTGAATCCCACACTCCCTCTCCATCCGGTTTCCCTTTCTGCCGCCGAAAGGGTGTGAAAGTATGAGCTCCGCCACAGGCGGGATTTTCGCAGGTCGGTTTCTTTCTGCGGCAATGCCCCAAGGGTGTGAAAGTACAAACTCCGCCACAGGCGGGGCGGTGCAGCCTTATTTGGAGATCACTGTTGATGCAATTGTAAAAGGCTTTTCTGTGTCGCGCACAGCATACAAGACATTGTAAACAAAGACGAAAATTTCGACTTTTCAGCGATCCTCTAATCCAGCTTTCCCCAGCCTTCCTCGCGCAGAAAACGCCGATAAAACAGGAAGCCTGCACTTGTGGTCACGACCTCCGTGACCGGAAAGACCATCCAAAAATAATCCAGTCCAAAGCGAGAGAACAGGTATCCCAATGGCACGAACAAAAAGACGGTGCGGATAACTGTCAGCAGGGAGCTTCGGATCGCATATCCCACAGCCTGAAAGAATACCGGAAAGATCAAAGAGGTCACGAGCGGGATAAAGCTCAGTCCGATCCAACGGAACCCAACCGTTCCAATTTGGATCACGAGCGGATCCTGTGAGAAGGTTCCCAGCATCTGCACGGGCAGAAACTCAAAGCACAGCGTGCCCAAAAACATCAGGGCGCAGCCAAACCCGATGGCGGTAAATAAGGTTTGCTGACAGCGCTCGATCTTTGCCCCTGCGTAGTTGAAACTGACGATGGGAACGATACAGGTTTGCAGCGAACCCAGCGGGATAAAGAAAAACGCCTGCCATTTATAATACAATCCCAAGGCGGTCACTGCCTGATCGGAAAACTCCGATAGAATCATGGTCAACCCCAAAATATAGAACGAATATGCGGTTTGCATGAGGATATTCGGGATACCCAGAAGATAAATGCGTTTCAGCCCTGCCGGATAGGCGTGAAGCTCCGGAGACTTCAGATATCCTTTTGGCATGACGATGAGTGCGGCAACGACTTGCCCTGCAACCGTTGCCACAGCTGCACCTGCAATGCCCATTTTGGGGATACTGCCCCAGCCAAAAATCAG
>JARIAV010000121.1 GCA_029257685.1 Butyricicoccus sp. | reverse complement strand
GAGTGGAAGGGTCTCAAAAGAATCGAAAGAGGGACGGATGATCTCCAACCGATTATAATGCGCCTCGATATTGCGTATGATGCTGCCGAAGGTATTGTGCAGGAAGAAACGAACGGAAAGCCGCGCGGCATTCGGGGACAAGCCCAGAATATAAAAATCCATATTGGGGTCAAGTCGGCTTTCTTCATAGGAAACCGAATCGCCGTTACATAGTTTTTTCAGCGTGTTTTGTAGGTCGGAAGCAGAATAAGGGGAAGGCGTTCCTGAGAAGTAACTGCTAAATGCATCCTGATAGGCGGATACCCCATTTTTCGCCCAGAATACCATGGTGGCATCTCCGATCCGCAAGACATGATCGGTATCTGCGAGCAGATGATTGAGGGCGGAGGTGTAGGCAAAGGCGGCGTATTTTCCGGTCGGTGCATTGAGATTTTGGGTTTTCCTATAGGAACAGAAGGCGTCTGCGTTGAAGGAGACCAACGCCGCACCGCTGGGCTGTGCACCGGCAACCTTTTTGATCGAGGGGTGTATCGTTTCTATGGGGCCTTTGACACCGGTTACCAGACAGACCATTTCTGGTCCATCGCCTGCCGCGTCATAGGCGTGCTGCCACGCTGCTTTGATTTGAGGATCTTCGTGGGGATAGGTACCCTCATAGCGAAAAATCAAATTGGCACCCTTTAAAAGCTCCTCCATAGCATCTTGAAGTGCAGGGTGTTCGGTCGCTTTTTCCGGTTCCCATGTATCAAAGAATGCCAAGATCGCTTTTGCGGCCGGAGTATCTACTTCGGAGAGCAGGGATTCATGCAGCGTCTTGCAGGCGGCAAAGCATTCCAGCGTGCGCTTTGGTTTTCCTTTGTTGTCGAATCCCAGCATATAGCCGGAATGGTCACAAAGAAAGTTTGGAGATATACTGGAAGCACGCTTTACAGGTGCAGGCAGGGTCATGGATTGTGGGGAAAGAACCGATTTCCCTTTCTTTAGGATTTCTGTTTTCACGGATATGACCTGATTCAGGGCACCTGTGTCATCGATATACAGTACAAAGGACACAGGGACAGCAGACCAGCCGAGACGAGCGATCTTTTTGTCTGCGGCAAGGGTCTCATAGTATTCCACCAAGCTTTGCAGGATCATCCATGCACCTCCTCGCTGTTGCGAGCGGGAACTTCCAATACACCATCCCGCAGGATCGCACGGAAAAAGAGTGGCTGGATATTCTGAGGGTCGGAAAAATCCATATCCCACAGCATCCATCCGAGATCCCGCTCACCGCGCAGCTCCTCAGGGCAGGGCGGAAGCTCCTCGCAGGGGGCAAAGTGCGCGGGAAATTCTCGACAGCCAAAATACGGCTGAGAATAGCACTGACCGCGTGCAATGCGGCGGCGTGTGATATCCAGAAATTTTCCGGGATTGTCGCTGGGGGCTGCTTTGTCGGTCATATCGAAATGTGCATCGATCACATAGCAGACATCACGCAGCAGCATGGAAGCGCGCTGCTGGATATTTTCCGATGTGGCCATCCAAATATCATCGCTGCCGCGATCCATTGCAGAACGGGCAGTACGCGCGCTGATGGTAGATTTGACCTCGTTGCGGCGTACATTGGCGAAGCGAATGGGGGAGCAAACGTGGATACGGTCGATACGCCAAACCATCCCCGGATGCCAGAATAGGCTTTCCAGCAGTCCGCGTGCGGCAGAGGGGGTCATCATATCATAGCTTACCCGCTCAGTCTTCATTTCGGGGCGGGTAAAGAGTGCATGATCACCCCATACCTTGAATCGAATCGACATTGGATACGCTCCTTTCTATTGAGAATGAGAATTGAGTTTTTCTCTTTAAGGCGAGTCTACTACATTGCAATGTGATTGTCAATAAATTTTTTTGCATTACAATTTTTATATTCATGAAAAACAACTTAACATTTTTTAATTGCAACAATGGGGCAAATATAGTATAATAAAAAAGCCTCATTTTTCTCCTTTGGAAAAGAATGTGTGGATTGAAATATGAAAAGAAATATTGTAATGAGACAGGGGGACAGGAATGTCCCCCTACTGTTTTATACAAACAATGCCTTTCCACTGTCGGCATTCAGGGAAAGACCGGTTTGGGGACAATACAGGGAAAGATCAGTCAGGATCGCACAGCCGTTTTCCAGCAACTCGATCGCACCGGATGCTTCCAGCGCTGCAAAATGCTGCGGATAGACGGATACCCCATACTGCCCAAGCGAACGGAACAGAGCCGTGTCAGCTTCCCCATTGCGCAGGCGTGCCGTCAGTGCAGCACCGTCCTGTAAGGGGATATAGATGGTTTGTGTGGAACTGTCGATCAGGTGGAATCGTTCGGCAACGGTGCGGAAGCACATGGGAGAGCTCTGCATGGTATGCAGGATATTTTCTCTGTCGAGTGCGGCTTCGCCTTTGAGTGCCAGCAGCTCGCGAAAATAAAAAGCGATCGTATCACGGCTGTCCAGCGTATCGCAATGGCGTATCGTCTGCCGATAGGCGCCAATGGGGATGGAAAACAACGGTGGTGCGTCATATTCTCCCTTGAAAACTACGACCTTGGACTGGGAAGCGTCATGCTTGCCCTCGCGGTTGCATCTTCCGGCAGCTTGCAGGATGGAATCCAGTCCGGCCTCCTCGCGGTACACGGTGGGAAAGTCTACATCGACACCGGCTTCGATCAGGGATGTGGATACGACACGACAGGGAAGTCCCTGCTGCAAGCGTGTCCGGATCTCGGAGAGCACTGCACGGCGGTGTGCTGGATACATCAAGGTGGAAAGATGGTAGGAACCGTCTGGGGGAAGCTGGGAAAAGACAGCCTGTGCAGCTTTTCGCGTATTGACGATGCAAAGCACCTGCATTTCCGCGCCAAGCTGTGTGGCGAGGGCTGACCATGTATTGCTGTCCTGCTTTTCAAATGTGACCCGTCTGAAGTCATCCCAACAGAAGATCCCTTCTGGGCATAGCTCGATGGGTGGATATTCGGGCAGGTATTTCCGAAAGAGCGGTGCGAGGGCGGGTTGTGTCGCAGTACACAAAACAGCGGATACATGGTAGTGCTGTACCAGCTGTGCGATGGCGGAAACACAGGGAAGCAGGTGCGGAATGGGAAGCATCTGTGCCTCGTCAAAGAGGATCACGCTTTTTGCAAGATTGTGCAGCTTGCGGCAGCGAGAAGGACGAGAAGCATAGAGTGATTCAAAAAATTCAACTGCCGTTGTGACAACAATGGGGATATCCCAGTTTTCTATGGCTTTGGAATGATGGCTGGAATGTGGTGTTGCTTCGTCTCTGGATTCATAATGCACACCGGAATGGTGCTCCAATAAATTTTCTGCTCCAAGGATATCGCGGAAGATCGCTGCGGTCTGTTCGATGATCGAGGTGTAGGGAACCACATAAATGATACGCTGTAAGTCGTGCGCCTGTGCATGGTGCAGGGCAAAGGCAAGGGAAGAAACTGTCTTTCCGCCGCCTGTGGGTACGGTCAGGGTGAAGAGCCCCTGCCTTTGCAGGGTACCCTGCTCGCGGCATTGGTTCAGGATCGCACAGCGGTTCTCGTTCAGGCGGGTTTTGGGTGGAAACCATCCGCTGCAGTAGGAATCCAGCCGCGCGGTGAGGACAGAGATGGGATCATATCCGCCATGCGCACGCTCTGCACCATCCATAAAGGCTTCCGTATCCAGAAAATCTGCATCGACCAGACAGGAATACAGCATACGGGTAAAGAACATATCACGCAGAGGATTCGAAATCTGAACGGGTGCGAGCGTTGGCAGTGTGACCTCTGCTTTCCAGTCCTCATATACAGGGATCAAATCTGCTTTCGCTCGATTCATACGTCCGAAAAATGTGGTACTGTCAGTGGTATCCGTCTGGCTGCCGCCGTCAGGTAAGCCGCTGTGGTGACCAGCCACGGCAAACGAGGCGAAGACCTGTCCCATTTTGAGACATTCGACGGCACCGGCTGTTGCGTGGTCGGTGCGCTCTGGAGAACCATGCAGCCGCCGCTGAAATGCGGCAGAGTATTTTCCGATGTCGTGTGCCATGCCGACAAGTGTGCCCTGTGCGGCAGCCTCGAATGGCGCGGCAAACTGTGCGGCGCGGCGTGCGGTCCCTTGCAGATGATTTTGAATGGATTGCATACGGCCATCTGCTGCAAGGTGGGCAAGGTATGAAGAGGAAGCCATGAAAATTTACTCCTTTCAGTACAGAATGGATCAGGCGGGAGAAAATAGATGTTTGGTTACAGTATATCATATTTTGGCTGTAGCGTGGTGTCAAACTGGGACAGATCGACAAAGAAAAGAAAGAGAAAAGTAGAATGAATAGAAAATAAGGATGCAGTGTGATATAATAAAATATATATTTTAAAATTTGGAGATGCGAGATGCAGCGTAAAGAATGGAGCAGCTTTTTCGTGTTGGGGCTTGTATTGGCTGCCGAGGTGCTGGGGAAGCACCTGCAGCTTCCGCCCTTACAGGATATGGCACGATGTAGTGCAGTCTTTTTTTGGATATGGTCTTTGATGTATACCATGCATCGGCGCACCAGATGGTCGCTGCCAGTCGTAAACCTGTGGTGTGTTTTCTGGGAGCTTGCGTTGGTGTTGGTCTTGTGCTGGCTCCGAATTTAGCTGTGGCTTGTGAGCTTTGCAGCCCTGTTGATCCTCATGCTGGTGTTTCGATATCGGGTGCGGATGGCGAAAGAAGTTCAGCAGTCACTCGATGTGTTGTATGAAACGCTTCAGATGGATGGGGATGTGATGGCATATGTCAGAGCGTTGGAAAAATGGCGTGAGGAGCCAGAGGTCTGCCGGATCGCAAGCATTCGTGTGCCGGGGATGGGCAGGACGATCTATGCAAGAGATTTTCTGCTCATCTGTCAGCTCCATGTCATGCAGGAACTGGCAGGAAGCAAAGCATATCGGGAAATTGAGCGAGCAGCGGAGCAAGTCTATACGCGGGAGCAGATCGAACGGCTCAAACAGCTGCTGCGCTATGCGGAGGCGTTGCGCAGCGAGATCATGGAGCAGGATGAAACCGCGCATGTCACATGGGATCAGATGCTCACACTCGCGATACAGCGCACAGAGCCGCCATTCATCCCTTCTCGCGGCATACCGGTCGTCCTGTGTGAATGGTGCGGCGGATATGGCGTATATCCTGCGGTGGAGGGGGTAGGGGTAGGGGCTTGTCCGGTCTGTAAGGGAAGTGGATACTGTCACGCAGACGGACGCGCCCTGACCAATGGAGAACGGTTTAAGGTGCTGGGCAAGCAGTATATGCTCCCGCTCGGACTGATGCTGCTCGGCGTGCTGGGAGCGTTGGGACTGCTGGAGCTTACGATCTTTTCGCCGTCCATACAGCAGGCTTTGCTCGGACACTGCAATACACCGCTCGAACTGCTCTGCGCATATCGAGATTGGTATGTGTTCGAGATGGGGATGGTGCTTTTGGGAGCGGTGCTGTGTGTACTCCCGTTTGCAGGACTGCGCCTGTGTACATCGCGGGTGTATGGCAGACAGCTTGCACGCGTGTTCTGCTTGCTGGCAGGTCTATATGGTTTGCTTACAGTTGGGATGCTGGCAGATCACAGGCTGGGACAGCGATATCTGCAATGCAAAGAGGATATCGTACAGGTGGAAACCGGAACCCTGAAAACAACGGTCGTATGGCTCAGTCCCAAGACCAAAGCCGTATCCCTGCCGCCTTATGATCGATCCATGCCAAAGGTACTCACAAGATATGGCGGTATCACGGCAGATCCAAAGGCAGAGTGGGAACAGTTTTATGTACTGGATCGTCTGAACTTCGCCTTGGATCCGGATCGACTGTTTGATGAAAAGAAAACGATGCAATGGAATTTGGAACATGCCGTACAGTATGAAGTGACCTATACACGGAATTTTCATGTCGTGACACAGATCGTGCGTGCAGAATGAATGGACGGAATGAGAACTGTTTTGCAAAAATAAATACTCTACCAAATTGGTATAAAATAATACTTGCAATTTCCAGATCCTGTGGTATAATAATATTCAATAAGAGTTATCAATCTTATTTATTTTATCGCATGAGGTATCTATAACTATGTTAGAACAAAAGACGATCGAAATCATTAAAAGCACCGTTCCTGCGCTCAAGGCGCATGGTGTTGAGATCACTACGGTTTTTTATAAGAATATGTTTGAGCAGAACCCAGAGGTCAAGGCTCTGTTCAATATGGATAAGCAGGCATCCGGCGAGCAGCCCAAGGCGCTGGCAATGTCCGTGCTGGCAGCGGCACAGAACATCGACAATCTGGAAGCCATCGCGCCGGTCGTGCGTAAGATCGGTGAGGTGCATTGCAACTGCAATGTAAAGGCGGAGCATTATCCGATCGTAGGAAAGCATCTGCTGGGTGCGATCAAGGAAGTGCTGGGAGACGCGGCAACCGATGAGATCCTGGACGCATGGGCGCAGGCCTATGGTGTTCTGGCAGAGATCTTCATTGGAAACGAGAAGGAAATCTACGCATCTCGATAAAATGGAATCCAATGATTACAGCCCCAAGGAAATCCCTTGGGGCTGTTTTTCTTTTTGAAACCGTATGATTATCAGAAGACTTATAGTTTGTATCGTGTGGTGTCGGCCTGCCAGCCATCGAGCGGGTATCGCTGGATCGCACCAAAAATACGCTCTCTCAGTCCGCGGTTTTCTTTTTCCATTGCCTTGAGCATATCCTTGACCTCCTGCCGTTTGGTGTTGCCGTCTGCCGGACAGGGATTGTGAACGATCGGCAGCTGCTGCCGCGCCGCGAAGGAACGGATATAATGCTCCGGTGCATAGATCAGCGGACGAATGAGCGTGATGTCCGCACGGTCCAAATATGTAACCGGCTTAAAGCAGGAAATGCGCCCCTCATACATCAGGGACAGCATATAGGTCTCCACCACATCATCAAAATGATGCCCCAGCGCGACTTTCTTGCAGCCAGCTGCCAGTGCAGCCTCGTGCAGCGCACCGCGGCGCAGCTTGGCGCAGAGCGAACAGGGGTTTTCCTCCTGTCGGATATCGAATACGATCTGCTTGATCTGTGTCGGGATCCGGATGTATTCGACCTCCAGACTGTCGCACAGAGCCTGAACGGGGGAGAAGTCCATGTCCTCATAGCCCATCTCTAATGTGATCGCTACGACCTCAAACTTCTTGGGGTAGAAGCGGCGCAAGCCAGCCAGTGCCATGAGCAGTGTCAGAGAGTCCTTTCCGCCCGATACACCGACTGCGATGCGGTCGCCCTCCTCGATCATGTGATAGTGGTCAACCGCGCGGCGCGTATAAGATAACAATCTTTGTAACATAAAATGGGATTCCTTTCCATAAAAAAGCAAATTCTACAATGGAAATATAACAGAAAAGGAGGCAGGGGGCAAGTCTTTCTGGTAAGTAAAAAATAAAATAGGATATGAGAAAACGAGAGATATCAAGAGAATAAAAGAGATTGAAAGAGTTTACTCGAAGATAAATGAAAAAGATGAAAAAAGCCGTTGACTTTCACTTTTCGATATGGTTTAATAAATAAGGCTTCCACACCGGAAGCACTCGGCAAAGGGTAAATCCCTTTCGCCAAGTTCAAAGTCGTTATTTTTTATTTTAATATAAATGGAGGAAAGCATCATGTCCACTTTCATGGCAAAGGCAGAGACCGTAGAGCGCAAGTGGTATGTTCTGGATGCTGCGGGCAAGCCCCTCGGCCGTACAGCTGCTACCGCTGCTATGCTGCTCCGCGGCAAGCACAAGGCTACTTTTACCCCTCATGTTGACTGCGGTGATTTCGTTATCATCATCAACGCTGACAAGGCTGTTCTGACCGGCAAGAAGCTCGAGCAGAAGTACTACCGTCATCATACCGGTTGGGTCGGTAACCTGAAGGAAGTTCAGTACAAGACCCTCATGGCTGAGAACCCGGAAAAGGCTATGCAGCTCGCAGTTAAGGGTATGCTGCCGAAGAATTCTATCGGCCGTCAGTCCGCAACCCGTCTGAAGATCTATCAGGGTGCTGAGCATGGTCATGCAGCTCAGAAGCCTGAGGCTTGGGAAAAGTAATCTTGTAAGGAGGATAATGAAGAATGTATACGCCTAAGAAAGCATATTTCTACGGTACCGGCAGAAGAAAGTCCTCTGTTGCAAGAGTTCGTCTCTTCCCGGGCGGTACTGGTGAGATCAAGATCAACAATCGTACCATCGACAACTACTTCGGTCTGGAAACCCTCAAGCTGATCGTTCGTCAGCCGCTCGAGGCTACCAACACCACTGAGAAGTTCGATATCGAGTGCACCGTCGTTGGCGGTGGCTTCACTGGTCAGGCTGGCGCGATCCGTCATGGTATCGCTCGCGCTCTGCTCCAGGCAAACACTGAGGAGTATCGCCCCACTTTGAAGGCTGCTGGTTTC
>JARIAV010000112.1 GCA_029257685.1 Butyricicoccus sp. | reverse complement strand
CCGTCATAGATGACCCCTGCGCCGCAGGATGGACTGCGCTCCTTGAAAATGGCATAGCGGCAGTTGTATTCACGCGCAAGGCGTAAGGTCTCCTGTGCGCCGCGGATGAATGCATCGGTCACATCCACGCCGTCGCGGGTGATGATCTTATCGCCCAGCCGCTCTGCCGGTTCGCGCGGTGTATCCAATCCGCCGCGGTGTTCTGGACAGACAGGGATCAGCATATGCTCATCCATAAGGCGTTCCAGTTCTGGACAGTAAGCGTGAGAACCATCATACCGACAGTTCATACCGAGCAGACATGCACTGACTAAAATATTCATCGTAAACCCTCCGTTAGATCTTTGATGACCGCACCGGCGAGGATAAAGCCTGCAACGGGCGGAACGAATGATATACTTGCCGGGATCGGTCGTCCGGCTGTTCCCTTAGATTCGTTGGGACACAGCGCATAGCGTTCCGGTGGGATCTTTGCCGCTTCTTCCGTGGAAAAGACGACCTTGAGCCGCTTGATCCGACGCTTTTTACATTCCTGACGGATCACACGCGCAAGCGGACAGACAGACGTTTTATAGATATCTGCGACCTGAAAGGCGGTGGGATCGAGCTTGTTTCCAGTCCCCATGGAGGAGATCAGAGGGATGCCGAGCCGGTCACAGGTCTCGATAAGGTAGAGCTTGGCTGTCACGGTATCGATGGCATCGACGACATAATCGAATTGCGACAGATCCAAGGTGCTGTCCGGTGTAAGGAACATTTGAAGGGGGGTGACCTTGCAGTTGGGATTGATATCGCGGATGCGTGCAGCCATGACTTCGGTTTTCGGCTGCCCAACCGTGGAAGAAAGCGCGATGAGCTGGCGGTTACGGTTGGATATGGAAACGGTATCGTTATCGATGAGGGTGATGGCCCCAACACCGGCGCGTGCCAGTCCTTCGGCGGCGGCACCGCCGACCCCGCCAATACCAAAAACGGCGACATGGGCATGCGCAAGCCGTTCAAGGCCCTCTGTGCCGAGCAGCAGGGCAGTGCGTGAAAATTCTTGCATCATACTATAAAATTCCTTTGATTTGATAGAATAGAGGCTGTGGAAAGCACCTATCTGATACAGAATAGGTTTTACTGCAAAATTATACTGCAAATCACGCGCAGATACAATCTTTTTATGAGATATGATTTGAAATTTTTGTCAAAAATATAGATGTAAAAAAGCAAAATACAGGGGATATGCCCTTTTCAAAGCCTGAAATCTATGCTATAATAACTCTAAATGCGGCACTGCCGCATGGATTTTTTTTATGTTTATGAAACCCTTGTGAGAGGCTCCTGTATGGCAAGGGGGCTTTTCATCAATAGAACACATCTGGAGAGAGGACGCTCATGCAACTGCATTTTGGAAAATCAGGGCTGCTGCGCCG
>JARIAV010000003.1 GCA_029257685.1 Butyricicoccus sp. | reverse complement strand
CCACCGCATCGAGGCTATCCTGTTCATTGCCAAGGTAGCCATACGCCGTGCGATACAGCTGCGTGCGGATATCCTGCACACGAGACGCAAATACCATCGCATCCATTCCCATCGCCTCCTTTATCGTTCTATTGATTAGAGACTTCCCATACTGATTTTGATTTTCTTTTTCCCATTTTTTCAAAAATTTACAGCTTGCATAAAAAAAGGCTCGGCATCGTCTGCCGAACCTTTTTCGTTTCCTGTTGGTTATCTGTCTCTGGTTGCGAATACCACGCCGCCCGGACGGAAGAACTTGGGATCACGCTCTACGACAACGAGCGCACAGCGTCCACCCATCGGGCCGTCCTTGGAAGCGGACTGCGCCGGTTCCATGGTCTTGGTCTCCTCGTTCGGCACCTGCACATTGCTGATCAGGCACGCAAAGGACTCCTCCGGGATCATCTTCGCGCCGATCTCACCATAGGATACGATCGCGCCTGGCACGATGGTTCCGCGGAACACCTGACCTGCCAGAATGGTGGTGTTTTCATAGGAATACACCTCATCTACACCGAAAACGAATTCCATATCCTTTGGAATACGCAGTTCGAACACAGGGAGTTTACCCTGATCCAATTCTTTATCGTTTCTGTTATCTGCCATTGTGAAACTCCTTTCTACGGCGGTGATACAGCGCCCTGTATCACGCGGTCAGCTTCTTACAGCTTTGCAAGCTCCTCTGCAAGCAGCTTATTGATGATCTGCGGATTGCCCTGACCACGGGAAGCCTTCATGCACTGCCCTACAAGGAAGCCGGTGACGTTCTTGCCTGCCTTGTAGTCTGCAACTGCCTTTTCATTCTTTGCCAGCACATCCTGCACGATGGACAGGATCGCACCCTCGTCAGATACCTGCTTGAGTCCCAGACGCTCTACGATCTGCTCTGCGCTCTCGTCGGTCTCGAAGAGCTGTGTCAGCACCTTCTTACCAGCCGCGCCCGAGATCGTGCCCTTGTCGATCAGTACGATCAGATCCACGAGCTTGTCTGCGGTCAGCTTGGTCTCCTCCAGCGCCGTATTCTTATCATTGAGGTACTTGGAGATATCGGACAGGATCCAGTTTGCAGCCGCCTTGGGCTTTACCTTGCCGGAAGCTGCGGCAGCGTCCAGCATGCTTGCCTTTGCGAAAGAATCCATCAGCTGACGTGCTTCCATCGCCGTCATGCCATATTCGTTCAGGTAACGCTCATAGCGTGTGATCGGCAGCTCCGGGATCTCGCTCTCGATCTTCTGCATCCATGCGTCGTCGATCTCCACTGCAATGAGATCCGGATCGGGGAAGTAGCGGTAATCCTGCGCATCTTCCTTGGTACGCATGACGGTATTCTTGAGCTTTACATCATCCCAGCGGCGGGTCTCCTGCTGGATGGTGCCGCCATGCTCTACCACGTCGATCTGACGCGCGATCTCGTAATCGATCGCACGGACTGCACCGGAGAAGGTATTGACGTTCTTCATCTCGACACGGGTTCCGAGCTCGGTCGTACCCTCCGGACGGATGGAGACGTTGATATCACAGCGGATGGAGCCTTCCTCCATCTTACAGTCACAGATATCGAGATAAGACAGGGTGGTCTTGATCATCTCCAGAAATTCCTTTGCTTCTGCCGAGGAATGGAGATCCGGACGGGTGACCATCTCGATAAGCGGCACACCGCAGCGATTGAAGTCTACTACGGTACCGTCGATCTCATCATGGAGCAGCTTGCCTGCGTCCTCCTCAAAGTGGATGCGCTCCAGACGGCAGGACTTCTTCTCGCCGTCTACATAGAAGAACACCTCACCATTCTCACAGATCGGTACATCGAACTGCGAGATCTGATATGCCTTGGGCAGATCAGGGTAAAAATAATTCTTACGGTCGGACTTGCACAGGCGGTTTACCGTACAGCCGGTTGCAAGGCCCATCTTTGCCGCATAGTGTACGACCTCACGGTTCAAGACCGGAAGCGCACCCGGCATACCGGTGCAAACCGGACAGGTATGTGTATTGATCGGCGCGCCGAACCCCGTCGAGCACGCACAAAAAATCTTGCTCTTGGTGGACAGCTCTGCGTGCACCTCAAGACCGATGACAGCTTCGTATTTCATTCTGATGTCGCTCCTCTCTTACAGTCCGCAATGATGTTCTTCAGGCCGGAAGCCTGCTCGAATGCCAGACCGGCATTGAGCAGGGTCTGCTCGCCGAACGGACGGCCGATGAGCTGCATGCCGATCGGCATCTTGCTGCTGTCAAAGCCGCAGGGCTGAACGAGACCGGGCAGGCCTGCAATATTGATGCTGACCGTACAGATATCGCCGGCATACATTGCGAGCGGGTCGGTGGTCTTTGCACCGATCTCGTATGCGGTGGTCGGCGCAACCGGTGTCAGGATCACATCGCACTGGTTGAATGCGTTTGCAAATTCTTCCTTGATCTTGCGCTGTGCTGCACGCGCCTTCTTATAGTATGCGTCATAATAGCCGGAAGAAAGCACATAAGTGCCCAGCATGATACGGCGCTGTACTTCCTCACCGAAGCCCTCGGAACGGGACTTTACATACAGGTCGATGAGGTCATCGCCTGCATTCGGGGTACGATAGCCGTACTTCACGCCGTCAAAGCGTGCAAGGTTGGAAGACGCCTCTGCGGAGGACAGGATATAATAGATCGGCAGCGCGTAGTCAGAGAGCGGCAGCGAGATCTCGAACACCTCTGCGCCCATTGCCTTATACTGATCCGCAGCCGCCAGAACTGCCTTCTTGACTTCCTCGGAAATGCCCTCGCCAAAGTATTCCTTGGGCAGACCGACCTTGAGCCCCTTCATGTCCGGATTCAGGTTTGCACGAACCGAGCCTTCAAACGGGGTCTTGACCGAAGTAGAATCATGCGCCGGATCGTAGCCGGTGATGGCATCGAGCAGCATTGCAGCGTCCTCGACCGAGCGACCGAACGGGCCGATCTGATCGAGAGAGGATGCGAACGCGATGAGACCATAACGGGAGACCGCACCATAGGTCGGCTTGAGACCGACCACGCCGCAGAAGGACGCCGGCTGACGGATGGATCCGCCGGTATCCGAACCCAGAGACAGCGGAACTTCGCCTGCCGCAACGACAGCCGCCGAGCCGCCGGAGGAACCGCCCGGCACGCGGGACAGATCATGCGGGTTATGGGTGAGCTTCATCGCGGAGTTTTCGCAGGAAGAACCCATTGCGAACTCGTCCATGTTGACCTTACCCGTTACCACTGCATCGTTTGCGAGCAGCTTGTCTACAACGGTTGCGTTGTATGGCGGGTTGAAATTATGCAGCATCTTGGAGGCACAGGTCGTGAGCGTGCCCTTGGTGCAGATATTGTCCTTGACGGCGATCGGGATGCCAGCCAGTGCGGACAGGCTCTCTCCGGCTGCACGCTTTGCATCGACTGCGCCTGCCTGTGCCAGCGCCGCTTCCTCAGTGACGGTGATATATGCGCCGACCTTTTCATCGACCGCCTTGGTGCGTGCCAGAACATCCTGTGTCAGTTCAACGGCACTGATTTCTTTCTTTGCAAGCAGGTCAGAAAGCTCTGACGCTGTTTTCTTAAACAATTCCATGCTGTCCACCTCTTATTCCACAACTCTCGGTACAGCCACGCCGCCCGCCTGGAAGTCGGGTGCATTCGGCTCGATCAGATCCTCTGGGGTGTACTCCTGTACCACCACATCCTCGCGCAGTGCATTCTTGCGCTCGGTATTGATGACATCTGTGATATCGCCCAGATCCAGCTGCTGCAGCTTGTCCACCATGCCAACGATATTCTGCATATCGTCTGCCAGATGGTCAAAATGCTCACCGCTCATATCCAGCCGCGCCAGCGCGGCAATATGTTCCATTTCCTTTCTGGTGATTGCCATGACTTGTTGTCCTCCTGTATTTGAAATCAAATAAGATTTTATAACCCGATCATGCGGGCAAACTCCTGCTCGTCCACGACTGGGATCCCCAGTTCCTCCGCTTTTTTCAGCTTGGAGCCGGCATTCTCTCCGGCAACCACAAGGCTGGTCTTCTTGGAAACCGAGCCGGAAGCCTTGCCGCCCATGGATTCGATCAGGTCGTTGATCTCCTTACGAGAAAAACGGGTCAGAGATCCCGTTGCTACGATGGTCTTTCCTGCAAGCTGATCGCCCTTTACCGTCTGTTCGCCGGTGAAGTTCACGCCAAATGCACGCAGGGCTTCGATCAGGTGCTTTGACTGCTCCTGCGCGCGCCATGCCGCGATGCTCTCCGCGGTCGTCTGTCCGATGTCGCGGATCTCGGTCAGCTCCTCGATCGGTGCTGCGAGCAGGGCATCGAGCGTGCCAAAATGACCGGCAAGGATCTTGCCTGCCTTCTGTCCAACATGACGGATACCGAACGCAAACAGCAGACGGGACAGATCACGCGTCTTGCTCTCCGCAATGCTCGCGACCAGATTTTCCGCCGACTTTTTGCCCATACGTTCCAAGGGCTCGATCTGCTCTGCCTGTAAACCGTAAAGATCGGCAGCCGACTTGACCAGTCCTTCCCCGATGAGCAGCTTGAGCACGCCCTCGCCGCAGCCGTCGATGTCCATCGCGTCGCGTGAAGCAAAGTGCATCAGATTGCGCAGGAGCTGCGCCGGACATTCCGCACCGGTACAGCGCATCGCCGCCTCGTCCGGATCTTCATACACGGGCGCACCGCACACCGGACAGGTATCCGGCATTTCATACGGCTGCGCATCCGCTGGACGCTTGTCCAGATTGACACCGATGATCTCCGGAATGATCTCGCCTGCCTTGCGCACACGCACGGTATCCCCAACGCGCACATCCAGCTCACGGATAAAATCGCGGTTATGCAGGGTCGCACGGGATACGGTCGTACCGGCAAGGCGCACCGGCTCCAGCACGGCATTTGGGGTCAGCACACCGGTCCTGCCCACCGAAATGATGATATCGGTCAGCAGGGTCTCCTTGATCTCCGGCGGATACTTATAGGCTGCCGCCCATTTGGGGAACTTGGAGGTCGAACCCAGCCGTGCGCGCTGTGCAAAGTCGTTGACCTTGACCACTGCGCCGTCGATATCGAAATCCAGTGTACCGCGTGTCTCGCCCATGCGCTCGATCTCGGCCTGTACATCGGCAGGGTCGGTAAAGAGCGGATAGCGCGGACTGACTGGAAAGCCCAGCCGCTTCAAATAATCGAGCGACTCGGTATGGCTTTGAAATTCCAGTTCATCGCTGTTCTGGATATTGAAGCAGAAGATGGAAAGTCTGCGTTCGGCTGTGATCTTGCTGTCGAGCTGGCGCAGGGAACCTGCGGCGGCATTGCGTGGGTTTGCAAGGAGCGGCTGCTCCTTCAGTTCACGCTCGGCATTGAGTTCTTCAAAGACAGAGCGCGGCATATAGACCTCACCGCGCACGATGAGCCGCGGCGGTGCTCCTTCCAGTACCTTGGGGATATCGGGAATGGTGCGCAGGTTTTCGGTGACGTCCTCACCCACCTGACCGTCTCCACGGGTCGCACCGCGTACAAAAACGCCGTCGATATATTCCAGTGCAACGGAAAGTCCATCGATCTTATATTCTACGACATACGCTGCTTCATCGACCACGTTTTCCACGCGCTCATAGAAATCTGCCAGTTCTTCAAAGGAGAATACGTCCTGCAAGCTCTCCAACGGATATGCGTGTGTGACCTTGGAGAATTTCTCGCTTGCCACACCGCCGACGCGCTGTGTGGGGGAGTCTGCATCCGCAAGCTCCGGATGTTCTGCCTCCAGCGCACGCAGTCTGCGCTGCATCATGTCATATTCATAGTCAGAGATCTCAGGGGCATCCTCATCATAATACTTCTTATTGTGATACTGCAATTGTTCTCGCAGCAATCGGATTTCCTCGTCCATTCTGGCTCCTTTCTGCACACCTAACAGGTTGTGCGCATAGTGATCCCAGCATACATTTAGTATTATATCAAATTTTTTCCCATTTAGAAAGAGTGAATTTGTCTTTTAGCGGGAAATCCATTGTGCGCCGCTGTAGGATGTCTTTTGGAATGCGTCCTCTGTAACTGATAGAGGATCGGTCATCCGCAGGATCTTGATTTGTGCAAGGGGCATGATTTTGGAAAACCGCAGGATTTTCATCTGTGATACAAAAATTTGCTTGCAGGCAAAGCGTAACGTGTCGCGCCGGCGACGGCGGCATAAGGGCTTGAAACCTTGCGGTTTCCTTGCCCTTATGAATCCCGCCCATCCCTCTCCATCAGATTCATCTATCTGCCGCCGAAAGGGTGTGAAAATATGCGCTCCGCCACAGGCGGGTTTTCTGAGGTCGGCTCGTTTCTGCGGAAGTGCCCCAAGAGTGCGAATGTATGATCTCCGCCACAGGCGGGATTTCTAAAGCCTCTTTTGGTGCCGGGTTTTCTGGTTGGTGTGAAAATGGTTTCTGCGGTGGTTTCACATATTGGGTCGGAAAGTGTCTTTGCCTTTCCGCAAAAAAGTTTCGTTGGCTGACAGAAGGTCTT
>JARIAV010000336.1 GCA_029257685.1 Butyricicoccus sp. | reverse complement strand
GGGCCATACTTGGTATCTGCAAAGGTCAGATGGCGTACCTCTCCCTTTGCGCTGTACTCGACGTGGGAAAAGTGGCTGTGAAAGATGCGTGCGCGTTCCGTTCCGATCTTCTGTTCCAGCATGGTCAGGATCGCCTCAAACTGTTCTTCTGTGGCACACTTGCCGCAGGTACGCGCGTTGAGATGTCCGAAATCGATGCAGGGGAGCAGGCGGTCATCCAGTGCAACGAGATCGAAAATTTCTTCCGCAGAGCCGATCACGCTCTGCTTGCCCATTGTTTCCAGACAGATGGTCTGGGTCACACCGGCCCGTTCAAGAGCATCGAGGATATCACGAATGTTTTCCCGTGTGTGCTGGAGGGCTTTGTCGCGGGACTGCTTGCCCACACCGCCCGTATGGACGACGACGCGGTCTGCGCCCATCCAGTCTGCCGCCTGACAGGACGCCAGCACATAGCCGATATTCTTCTCGATACGCTCCTCTGTGCGGACGGAGAGGTTGATATAATAGGGAGCGTGCAGAGACATTGCAATGCCGCAGACTGCCGCCTGTGCGCCGATCTTTCGCGCGGTATCCTCTCCGATATTGACGCCGCGGCCACACTCATATTCATAGGCATTGAGCCCCATCTGAGAGAGCCAGCGCGGTGCGTCCACAGTTGCCTTGAATCCGGCATCGGTGAAGGACTTTGCGTTTCCGCCCGGTCCGAATTTAATGTTCATTTTGATTTCTCCTTCTTGCGCGGCGGATAAAGATGCTTTCAAACAGGCGATAGCGTACCCCGATCCAGAAGTCTTTGCGATCGATGGTCTCGATATAGCAGGTCAATGCACCGACATGATTGCCGCCCAAGGTATCGGTATAGATCTGATCGCCAATGACGGCGATCTCAGAAAAGGGCAGCTCCAGACGTGCCGCCCCCGTGCGGAATCCGCGGGAGAGCGGCTTGAGGGCGCGTCCTTGCCATTCGATCCCGATGGACTCGGCAAAGATGCGTACCCGTGTCCCGTTGTTGTTTGAAAGCAGCATGGGGCGGATGCCGGCGGCACGCAGGCTGTCCAGCCATGCGATGAGCCGGTCATTTCCGGTGGGCTGGTGGCGCGAGACCAAGGTGCCATCCAGATCGATGAGGCAGCCGCGGATACCGTGCGCCTGTAAAAATTCGGGGGTGATGTCAGTTACCGTATCGAATACATAGCGTGGGGTCAACAAGTGCTTCATGAGTTCCTCCTGTCATAAAATGAAAGCAGCACACATAAAAATGATGGTAAGTGTAAAAATGAAGGGTGGTCGCTTGATGGTGCAGGATCTGGTTTTGGTATGTGCAGGTGCAGACAGCGTACATGCACGGGAAAGTGGGTTGCCGCTGCTGCAATTTGGCCTGCGGTTACAGGGGGATGGTGGGGTCGTGCGCACGCTGTTATCCTCGGGACATCAGGAATATCTGGGGGTGACGGAGCATGGACTGACACGATTCACCCCGATCCTTTGCAACCAGCTGCTGGCAGAGGCCGAGCGGGTGGGGGCAAAGGCGTTGTTCGTGGACTGCGAAGTGCATACACAGGCTGTGGATACTTTGCTGCATGCACTTGATGAACAGGCAGAGAAGCACAAACTCGGGCTGTTCGTGCCGCTCTGTCAGGCGCAGTCGGTGACCCATGCGCATCTGGTTGCAGATACGGCGATCAGCGGCGGCTGCCTTCAGGAACGCTTCCAAAAGCTGATACGCCAATATCCGGAGCGCATCGCCGCCGATCTCCGCGCCATCTCACGCGATTTTTTACTGCCGTCTGCGGATCCGGACGGCACGCCCTTATCCACGCAGGAACGGGAGACCCTGCAAAGTCAGCTTGGGGTACAGCCGTTTTTCTCGCGCGAGCTGTGCGCGCGGTATTTCACCTATATGGACAGGGAAAACAATGGTCATTTTGTGCTGTTCGATGATGCAGATACCTTGCAGGCGAAGTGCAGGTGTCTGGAACAGCTGTCCATCTCCCCGATCTTTGCGCGATACAGCGATATCTCAGCGTTCCTGCCTATGCTTTGATGAGGTCTGCGGTCGATGCCCCGACCAGTGCGATCAGTTCGTTTGGATCGCATTCGATCTGCCAGCCGATCTTTCCAGCGGATACCATGATGGTTGGCAGGATCTCTGCGATCTCGTGAAAGACAACGGGGAAGGGCTTTTTCATGCCGATCGGGGAGCAGCCGCCGCGCACATAGCCTGTGAGGGGCAGCAGCTCTTTGACGTGGATGAGCTCGACTGCCTTTTCTCCGACGGCTTTGGCAGCCTTTTTGAGATCGAGTTCCTCGGCGACTGGGATATCGAACACGAAATAATTGCCGCTCTTGCCGCGTGCAACGAGTGTCTTGTAGACACATTCCGGATCCTGAGAGAGCAGCTGGGCGACCTGTACGCCGTCCACGGCTTCTTTTCCATGCGGATAGGTATGTGGGGTGTAGGCGACCCCGTGCTGTTCTAAAATACGCATGACATTGGTTTTTTCCATGCAAGATCATCTCCTAAAATGGTATTATAACATGCTTTTGCAGCGGCGAAAAGTGGTTGTCTGCAAAATTTCGCTGGTAATCTGTGCGGAATCAGTGTATAATGACTGCAAAGCATGATAAAGATGTACACACAAAAAATGGAGCGAGGTGAGACGGCATGAAAAAAGGACTGTCCATTGGTGTGTTTGTTGTGGGGCTGGTGCTGACGGCACTGAGCCTGACAGCGATGATCCTTGGCGCGTGCGGTATGGGTGCGCGCGACCGAACGGAGATCTAAAGAGAATAGAAAGAGGTTCCCAATGCGGCAAGGATTGCTGTGTTGGGAATTTTTTTGTATAAAGCAGATGGGGACGCGGCATACTAGGAGAAACCGAACAGGGAGGCGTAAGCGATATGGAACAGGAGTATCCAAAGTATCAGTTTCCATCCTTTGATGAGATCGACAGCATACAGGATTGTCACCGTGTCCCGCGGGTCGAGCCGGAGGGCATGGACAAGGCGAAGACTTATACGGATATGTACAATATCCCGCATGATCCGCCGGAACGTCCCAAGCGTTGATGTTTGTCTGTCAGAAAGCAGGAGGCGAATGGAATGATCCAAGCGGCGCGATTTTACTGCACGGGAACACCGGATTATGGGGCGCTGGAGGAACAGATGGCACATACACCGGGTATCACGGGTGTCGCCGTCGATCGCCGGACTGCCGGAGTGACAGTCGGCTGGGAAGACACCGCCGTGACACCCCAGCGCATTGAACTGATGCTCAATGCATTGGGGTATCGGAAGTGTAGATCAATATAGGAAAGGAGAGGGCATTTGCCCTCTCCTTTGAGATTATCGGACTCGCTACGGATTGACGCGATTTGCAACCTGATAGAAATCCCATATCGTATATGCAATGGCTGTTATCATTATGCCAGCCATACAAAGTCCAGTCATATGGAAATACCATAGAACTGCTACCGCGCTTAAAATGCGTAGCATAATTTGTGCATAGGCATGAGATTTGGGGATATATTGATACATTTCATGTGTTGCTAAGGCATATGCAAAAAATAAAATCAGTACACCAAGGTTTGGATATAAGTATCGACTGTCAAATGCAATCCACCATAGCAATGCTATTGGTAAAAATAACCTAACCCAGCAGCTTATTTTCATATACAATGCCTCCTGCTTATAAAATAGTTAGAGTTTCAAAGCTTCCGGTTTGGAACCAGTACCTCCGCCCTCAACACGATAGGTGAAATCATATTCACCATAATAATATCCTAGATATTCTCCGACTATATTGTATACCTCGTAATAGGTGATCGTCTCAGTTACATCAACATCTGGCTTTTCCACATAAAAATAAAATATAACTACAAATTATAAAACACATATTTTATTTATGAATACAGTATAATAGATAAAATATATTTTTGTAAATAGATATATCATACAATTTGCAAAAATATATTTATGAATTATGACAGGCGTATGTGCATTATGCCTTAAAACAACAAAAAGGAGAGAACGACTGTTCTCTCCTTTTTGTTGTCATTATAGAATGAAAAGGTTCTTGGGAGCACAGGTCAGCACTTGGTTGCCGTCCTCGGTCAGATACAGCATGTCCTCGATGCGAACACCGAACTTACCCGGCAGGTAGATGCCCGGCTCTGCGGTCACGACCGCGCCAGCCGGAAGCGGCTTGTCATTGCGGAAGGAAACGGTCGGTGCTTCGTGGATGAACAGTCCCACACCATGACCAAAGCCGTGACCGAAGTAGTCACCGAAACCGGCGTCTGTGATGATCTTGCGGCCTGCGCCGTCCACCTCGCGTCCGGTCACGCCTGCCTTGGCGATCTCCATGCCTGCCAGCTGCGCCTTGAGGACGGTCTCATATACATGGCACATTTCGTCGCTTGCCGTGCCGACAGCGATGGTACGGGTCATATCCGAGCAGTAGCCGTTATAGATACAGCCAAAGTCCATCGT
>JARIAV010000324.1 GCA_029257685.1 Butyricicoccus sp. | reverse complement strand
ACGAACTGAGTTGGTCTACCGTTGGCGGATTGAATGATTCTGGTTCTATGGCGAATATCGCTAAGACAATCCTTGAGCAGGCTGGTGTTCGCAGAAAGTAACAAATAATCCAATAACCCTATCTTTGGATGGGGTTATTTTTTTAAGCTGCTTATCCTGAGCGATCCCCCTGTTTCTCTCTGGACGGCTTTGCGAAACAGCTTGCAGCTCCTCGCCGCCGCTCCCATAGCTTCCCTGTGGGAGTGCTTGTCTGGCGTTTTCTTTTGGCGTTGCCTGTCTGACATATTTCAAACCAAAGCACCTTGTTTTTGACAATACCACAAGATTTTATGGCTCACCAAACAAAAATTTGTTTGCTTTATTTTACAAAGGGGCATTTTCTTAAAAGCGGAAATGCGGTATAATAACCACAAGTGGTCGTTGTATGTCTGCATACAGACCGCAGAAGAATTGGAATTTGAATATGTTTGACAGCCGACGGATATGATGCAGTCGGCTTCGATCCACACCGGAAGTGAGAGGAGAATATATGGGTATTCGAATTGGTATTTTAGGATATGGCAATCTGGGACGCGGCGTAGAGGCTGCGATCGCACAGAATGAAGATATGGAGCTTGTGGGCGTATTCACCCGCCGCGATCCGGCTTCGGTCAAGATCGCGACCAAGGGCGTTTCGGTCTACCATACAGACGATGCAGAGAAGATGACAGACAAGATCGACGTGATGGTCATTTGTGGAGGCAGCGCGACCGACCTGCCCCATTTGACCCCGAAGTATGCAGAGCTGTTCAATGTAGTAGACAGCTTTGATACCCATGCCAATATCCCGACCCATTTTGCGGCGGTAGATGCAGCGGCAAAGAAGGGCGGAAAGATCGGACTCATCTCCTGCGGCTGGGATCCGGGTATGTTCTCCCTGAACCGTGTCTATGCAAATGCCGTTCTGCCGCAGGGCAAGGACTACACCTTCTGGGGGCGCGGCGTCAGTCAGGGACATTCCGATGCCATCCGCCGCATTGCAGGCGTTGCAGATGCGCGCCAGTATACCTGTCCGGTAGAGGGAGCGGTGGCATCTGTCCGTGCCGGAGAGAATCCGGAGCTGACCACCCGCCAGAAGCACACCAGAGAGTGCTTTGTCGTAGCAGAGGAGGGCGCAGACCGCGATCGCATCGCGCAGGAGATCAAGGAGATGCCCAACTATTTCGCAGACTACGATACTACCGTACACTTTATCTCGCAGGAGGAGCTGGATCGTGACCATAAGGGTCTGCCGCATGGCGGCTTTGTGATCCGTTCCGGCAAGACCGGCTTCGACGGAGAGCATCAGCATATCATCGAGTACAGCCTCAAGCTGGATTCCAATCCGGAGTTCACCGGTTCCGTGCTGGCTGCCTGCGCACGCGCAGCATACCGCATGGATCAGGAGGGACAGTCCGGCGGCAAGACCATGCTCGATATCGCACCGGCATATCTCTGCGCACAGTCCGGAGAGGAACTGCGCGCACACATGCTGTAAGAATGGATCAGACCGGCATAGCATATCCTATGCCGGTTTTTCATAGGATAACAAGGAAAGGAGCGATGACGCGTGTCAGAGCTTGGAAGAAATGATCCGTGTTGGTGCGGAAGTGGAAAGAAATATAAAAAGTGCCATGCGGATTTCGATGAAAAATTATCCGCGCTGTCTGTGGCAGGCCATGTGATCCCCACCCACCAGATGATAAAAACACCGGAGCAGATCGAGGGCATTCGCAAGAGTGCAAAGGTCAATATCGCGGTGCTCGACTATGTGGCAGCGCATATCCATGCAGGTGTATCCACCGCTGAGATCGACTGCTGGGTACATGATGAGACCGTGCGCATGGGCGGTATCCCTGCGCCGCTGGGATTTGAGGGCTTCCCGAAAAGCGTGTGTACCTCGGTGAACAATGAGGTGTGCCACGGCATCCCGTCCGAGGATATGATCCTGCAGGAGGGCGATATCGTGAATGTCGATGTATCGACCATCGTGGACGGGTTCTATTCGGATTCTTCCCGTATGTTCTGTATCGGCAAGGTGCTGCCCGAATGGGAAAGACTTGTGCGCGTGACCAAAGAATGTGTGGAAAAGGGACTCGAGCAGGTCAAGCCATGGGGATTCCTTGGGGATATCGGACAGGCGATCAACGACCATGCCAAGGCAAACGGATATTCCGTCGTGCGTGAGATCGGCGGACATGGGGTCGGGCTGGAGTTCCATGAAGAACCGTGGGTCAGCCATGTGGCACAGGCTGGAACAGGGGTGGTGCTGGCACCGGGCATGATGTTCACCATCGAGCCGATGGTGAACATGGGCGCACCCGATATCTTTCAGGACGCCGACAATGGCTGGACGATCTATACGGAGGACGATAAGCCTTCGGCACAGTGGGAAATTCAGGTTCTGGTCACAGAGACCGGACATGAGGTCATTTCCTATTAAAGACGATAAAAAAACCGCGCGGTCACAGTTTGTTCTGTGACTGCGCGGTTTTCGTTGTCCATAGAGAAATTACTTGGTGATAAGCTCAACTTCTACAGGGATCACAGCCTCGACCGATTCCCCAGAGAGCAGGGAAACGGCGGTTTGTACAGCTGTCTGCCCCATGAGGTCGGGCTTCTGTGCAACGGTTGCCGCCATCCTGCCGTTCTGCACGGCTTTTACTGCGTCATCGGTTGCGTCAAAGCCCACAACCAGGATCTTGCGGCTGCCGATCGCCTCGACTGCACCCAGTGCCATTTCATCATTGTGCGCAAACACGCCCTGCACATCGGGGTTGGCTTGCAGGATATTCTCCATAACCGTCATTCCTTCCGAGCGGTTGAAGTTTGCGGTCTGCTTCGCTACGACCTGCAAAGACTTGTCTGCGGCATTGTGGAAGCCCTGTCCGCGCTCGATCGCGGCACTCGCACCCGGTACGCCCTCCAGCTCGGCGACCTTTGCCTGCTCGCCAATGAGCGAGATGAGATATTCGGTCGCCATCTGTGCGCCCTGCACATTGTCGGAAGCGATCGCGGAGTCGACCGTTACGCCGTTTACGGCGCGATCGACCGAGATCACCTTGATGCCGCGCGCGATCGCATCCTTGACAGCCGGTGCAACTGCGTCAGAGTCTACGGGGTTTACGATCAGGACACCGATGCCCTTGGAGATCAGGTCTTCGATATCACTTGCCTGCTTGGCGGCGTCATCGCCTGCATCCAGTACGATGAGCGTTTTGCCGGCACTGTTTGCCTCTGCCTTTGCGCCCTCGCTGAGGGTCACAAAGAAGGGATTGTTCAGGGTAGAGATGGAAAAGCCGATGCTGTCCGTCTGTGTCATCTGCTCGCCGTCCATGTCCTCGCCGTCGATGGTGAATACCTTACACGCCGTCATGGAGAACATCAGCAGCAGCGCAGTCAGCCCTGCAAAAAATTTTTTCATGTTCCGTTCCTCCTTTTATCTTCTGCGGTCGGATAATACAGCGATCAGGATGACGATACCCTTCACAACATCCTGATAGTAGGAAGATACGCCAAGGATATTGAGTCCGTTGTTCAGGACCGCGATGATGAGCACACCGATGAAAGTGCCCCAGATCTTGCCGCGGCCGCCGTTCATGCTCGTGCCGCCCAGCGCGACTGCTGCGATCGCGTCCAGCTCATAGCCCTGACCCAAGGTGGGCTGTGCGGAGCTCAGACGGGAAAGCAGGATCAGACCGGAGAGGGAAGCCATTGCACCGGACAGGGCGTAGGCGATGCGCTTGGTGCGCTCGATGTTGACGCCTGCCAGACGAGCCGCAGTGGAATTGCTGCCGGTCGCGTAGATGTGGCGGCCAAAGGTGGTTTTTTGCAAAATGAAAAGGAAAACAATGAATACGAGCAGGAACAGCAGGACGGGGATCGGGATCATAAACAGATTGCCCTTGCCCACCGCCTTGAGCAGCAGGCTGTCACCGAGATTGGAGATGGGCTTGCCGTCCATATAGATCATGGTCACGCCGCGGAATACGGTCATGGTGATGAGGGTCGCGATGAACGGCTGGAGACGACCTTTCGTGACCAAAAGACCGCTGACATAGCCGAACGCCGTGCCGAGGAGCAGGGAAAGGATCATCGCCGCGCTTACGGGCATCCCGCTCGAAATCATGCCTGCACACAGGGCGGTCGTCAGCGCAAGCACAGAGCCAACGGAAAGGTCGATGCCGCCCGTCAGGATAACACAGGTCATACCGAAGGCGATAAAGCCATTGATGGAAGATTGCCGAAGGAGAGATAAGAAGTTGCCGAAGCTGCGGAATTCCGGACTGATGACACCGATGCCAACGACCAGCAAGACCAGTGCAATGAGCGCACCGAGATCCTGTAAGCGATTTGCTGCTTTTGTCTTATGCATTGCGCGTTCCTCCTGTTGCTAAAATCATAATATTTTCCTGATTTGCTTCTTCTTTTGGGAGAATGCCTGTGATATGCCCCTCATGTACGACCATGATGCGGTCAGACATACCCAGCACCTCGGGAAGCTCGGACGAAACCATGATGATCGCGACGCCCTGTGCGGCAAGGGTGTTGATGAGCATATAGATTTCTTTCTTTGCCCCGATATCCACGCCGCGCGTCGGCTCATCCAGAATGAGGACCTTGGGTTCGGTGAACATCCACTTGGCAAAGATGACCTTTTGCTGATTGCCGCCGCTCAGGCTGCCGCAGGTCTGCTCCGCAGACGAACAGCGGATGCGCAGCTCGTCGATGCCGCGCTGTACCAGACCCTGTTCCTGCTCTCTGGACAGCACGCCCTGTTTGGAAATGCGTCCAAGGTTGGCAAGGGAGATATTCTTCGTGATGCTTTCCTCCAGCATCAGCCCCTCGACCTTGCGGTCTTCCGTGATGAAGCCGATCCCGTTTTTGATCGCAGTATGGGGGTCGGTGTTGTGGATCTCCGTACCGTTCAGCAGGATGCGTCCGGTGACATGGGGCATATTGCCGAAGATCGCCTGCATGATCTCCGTTCTGCCTGCGCCCATAAGTCCGGATACCCCAAGGACTTCACCTGCATGGACGGTAAAGGAGACATCCTCGAAGGTGTTGGGGCAGGTCAGGTGCTGCACCTCCAGAACGGGTGCGCCCACCTTGACCTCGCGCGCCGGATAGCGTTCCCCGATCTCACGGCCGATCATCATTTTGACCACATCGTTCATATCGGTATCCTTGATGGCTTTGGTGTCTACATAAGTACCATCACGCAGAATGGTGATCCGGTCGCACAGCTCGAAGATCTCCTCCATGCGGTGCGAGATGTAAACGATGGAGACGCCCTTTTTGCGCAGGGACTTGACGACTTCAAAGAGGATGTGGGTCTCACTCTGGGTCAGGGCGGCGGTCGGCTCGTCCATGATGATGACCTGTGCATCTGCCATCAGGGCTTTTGCGATCTCGACCATTTGCTGCTGCCCGACAGACAGCTCGTTCATGCGCTGGCGTGGGTCGATATGCACGCCCAGCCGATCCAGAATGGCTTTTGCCTCTTTCTGCATCCGCGGCTTATCGCATACGCCGAATTTGTTTTGGAGCTCTTTTCCGAGGAACATATTTTCCTCTACCGTGAGATCGAACAAAACATTCAGCTCCTGATGGATAAAGACGATGCCTGCTTTTTCCGCTTCCTGTGCGTTCTTGTAGCAGACCTCCTTGCCATCGACCAGAATGGTTCCGGAATCCTTGCTGTATACACCGGTCAGGATCTTCATGAGGGTGGATTTTCCGGCACCGTTTTCTCCCATGAGTGCGTGGATCTCGCCGGTATGGAGAGAGAATCCGGCGTCTTTCAATACTTTGTTGCTTGCGAAGGCCTTACAGATTTCTTTCATCACGATTTCCATAAAAGTGCCCTCCTTATTTAAAAGATACAGCCGGATTGCAGGATGATATTGGCGTAAGGCGTGTTTTCGCCTGTGCGCACGACTGCCTTGCAGCTTTTGGTCATCTGCTTGAGCTGTGCGTGGGGAACCAGAGTAACGGTTGGCATTTTGGGGTTGGACGCGAAATAGGCTTGGATCTTTTGGAGCATTTCCGGATTGTGTGTCTGGATCTCCTCAGCCAAGAGGATCTCCTCGATCTGCATATCCGCGCCGACCGCCTCAAGAACATCCAGAAAGGAGGGCAGACCAAACCGAACGGCAAGGTCGATCTTCTGGGTCTCAGCAGGAATGGGCAGCCCGCAATCCGCGATACAGATCTGGTCGGTGTGCCCCATGTTCGCAAGTACAGAGGCGATCTGGCTGTTCAATATCCCGTGCTTTTTCATGATGCAGCTCCTTTCTTACAGTTCATGGCGGACTTCATCCGCTGTGGGCATACCGGTCTGCGCGCCAAACCGCTCGGTGGACAGGCTCGCGGCGACATTGGCATAATGCAGGGCGGTTTTGAGGTCATCTCCGGCGGCAAAGCGTACCGCAAAGGCGGCGTTCAGGGTATCGCCTGCACCGGTCGTATCTACGACCCTGGCTTTGCGTGCAGGTACGGTGAACACGTCTCCACCCTTGGTGCAGGCAGAAACGCCCTTGGAGCCCTGCGTGATGATGAGCTTTTCGGGGTACTGCCTGAGCAGCTCCTCTGTGGTGTGGTCTGCACCGAAAATGAGACGCGCTTCGTGTTCATTGGGGGTGAGGAAGGTCACCTTTTCGATGACTTCCATTGGAACGGCGGAAGCAGGGGCCGGATTCAAGATAACGGGGATCTGGTGCTTTGCGCACAGGTCGATGATGGCATAGACGGTTTCGAGCGGGATCTCATGCTGGAGCACGACCAGAGAACACGCGGTCAGTGCCTCTTGGATCTCCGCAAGGTATCCGAGATCGACATGGCTGTTTGCCCCTGCAACGACTACGATGGTATTGTCATTGTCACCGACTGTGATGAGCGCAAGTCCGGTCGGCACATTGGGGAGCACATGGATGTGATCGGTCTTTACATGGTTTGCACGGAGGTTTTCCAGCATCTTTCTGCCGTTGTCATCGTCTCCGACGCAGCCAAACATTTCGACCTCTGCGCCCAGACGCGCCATTGCAACGGCTTGGTTTGCGCCCTTTCCACCGGGGATGTACTGGATCTTGTCACCGCGCAGGGTCTCACCCTTGAGGGGGATGCGCTCGGCGGTGACGGTGAGGTCGGTATTGATGCTTCCAACAACTGCGATTTTCATAAGATAGCTCCTCCTTTGGTTCTGCGTGTGGTTTGTCTTTCGATCAGTGTAACATCGAGGATCACATTTTCAAGATTTTCCGCGGCACTGCCTTGCAGGATCAGCTGCACGGCTTTTTGTCCCAGCTGATAAATGGGCTGGTGAATGGTGGTCAGCTCCGGTGTGAAACGCCAGCTGAAGCTGATGTCATCGAATCCGATGAGCTGGATATCCTCGGGGATCCGGTAGCCTGCCTGCGTCAGGATCTTGTAGACCGCCATGGCAGCGATGTCATTGCTCGCAAGGATCCCATCGGTATCCGGATAGTAGGTCATGAGCTGCTTGGCTGCGATGAGACCGCTTTCGTAGGAATAATCGCAATCCAGAAACAGCGGCTCCCGATCATACTTTTTGCAGATATCCAGATACGCGCGGTAGCGTTCCTGACTGCTGGAATATTTCTGCGGGGCACGCAGGCAGAGGATCTTTTTACAGCCGCATTCCACCAGATGCTCGGCCGCCAGCCAGCCGCCCTTATAATGGTCGGCTTCGATGGAAGCGACTTTTTTTCCCGATGTGAAGCGGCGATCCATGACCACGATGGGGAGCTCGCAGGAGGCGATATTTTTTCCGGTATCCTCACCGTTGGTCATGATGATGATGCCGTCCGCCTTCATCTGCACGAGCATTTGAATGTTCATGGCTTCCTTTTCCGGACTGTGATCGGAATAGCACAGCAGGATCTTGTAGCCCTCGCGGAAGGCTTCTGCCTCGATCGCCTTGGCAGCCTCGCTGAAGAAAGGGTTTTCGATATCGGGGATGATGACACCGATGATCTTGGAAGAATGCTTGAAGAGTGCGCGTGCCAGCTCATTCGGTTTGAAACCGGTTTCAGAAATGGCGGCAAGAACCGCCTGTCGTTTGCGCTCATCGACCTTTGCCGTTCCGTTGATTACGCGGGAAACCGTAGCAGGGGAGACCCCAGCCAGCTTTGCGACTTCTCGAATCGTTGCCATAGAATAACCTCCAGATGTTTGAAACCCGTTTCATTTGATGGTTCTATTATAGGCGTGTCATTTTCTGTTGTCAATGGATTTTGTAAACTTTGTGAAAAACGCATATCAGGAGGGGAGCTTATTGGAGAAGATGCACAATGAGACCGGTGGTTTGCCATGGAGCAGGGAAAGAAAACGGAGCTGCGTAAAATAAGAATACAATGGCATCCTGTACGAAGGATTCAGCTCCAAACATGAAAATCGGCTGTCAAAGGAAGCGTTCTGCTCCTTTTGACAGCCGATTGTTGTACAGTATTTGGGGGAGAGGCTATTTCACAGCAGCCCCATTGTTTGGCGTTTCCAGTCGGGAAGCAGAATGGATCACTGCTTGTTCTGGATATATTCGTCCATTGCAGCCGCTGCGCGCTTGCCTGCACCCATTGCAAGGATAACGGTCGCCGCACCGGTGACGGCATCGCCGCCGGCAAAAACACCGTCCTTGCTCGTGATGCCGTTTTCTTCATCGGCAACGATACAGCCGCGCTTGTTGGTATCCAGTCCCGGTGTGGTGGAACGGATCAGCGGGTTGGGGCTGGTACCGATCGCCACGATGACCGCGTCCAGATCGAGCACGAACTCACTGCCTGCAACCGGCACCGGACGGCGGCGTCCGGACTCGTCCGGCTCGCCAAGCTCCATCTGCTGACACTTGAGACCGGTCACGAGATAGCTTTTCTCATCGCCCAGCACCTCAAGCGGTGCGGTCAGGAACTTGAAGATGATGCCTTCTTCCTTGGCGTGGTGGATCTCCTCCAGACGGGCAGGCAGCTCGGACTCGCCGCGGCGGTATACGATGTATACTTCCTCTGCACCCATGCGCTTTGCGCAGCGTGCCGCATCCATTGCAACATTGCCGCCGCCAACGATGGCGACCTTCTTTGCGCGGTGGATCGGCGTATTGGAATCCTTCTTGTATGCCTTCATCAGATTGACACGGGTCAGATACTCGTTTGCAGAGTAAACGCCGTTGTAGTTTTCGCCGGGGATACGCATGAAGGTCGGCAGACCGGCACCAGAGCCGACAAATACGGCTTCATAGCCGTCTGCAAACAGGTCGTCGATGGTCTCGGAACGACCGACCACAAAGTTCAGCACAAAGGTAACACCCAGCTCCTTCAAGGTGTCGATCTCCTTCTGCACGATCGCCTTGGGCAGACGGAATTCCGGGATCCCATACATCAGTACGCCGCCTGCGGTATGTAATGCCTCGAATACGGTCACTTCATAGCCCTTGCGCGCGAGATCACCGGCACAGGTCAGACCGGCAGGGCCTGCGCCTACAACTGCGACCTTATGTCCGTTGGGTGCGGGCTTCTCTTTTTTGGAGGTATCATGCGCCATGGCATAGTCTGCAACAAAACGCTCCAGACGGCCGATGCCGACCGCTTCGCCCTTGATGGCACGGACACACTTCTGCTCACACTGGGTCTCCTGCGGACAAACACGGCCGCAGACAGCGGGGAGGGCAGAGGTCTCCTTGATCTTTGCAGCAGCTTCGAGGAATTTCCCCTCAGCGACCAGCGCGATGAATTCCGGGATCTGTACACCGACCGGACAGCCGGATACGCAGGGCTTGTGCTTACAGTTGAGGCAGCGCTGCGCTTCCTCGATCGCCATTTCCGGCGTATATCCGGTGGTGACTTCTTCAAAGTTCTTGTTGCGGATATTCGGCTCCTGCTCGGGCATGGGAACCTTGGTCAGGGACATATTCGGCATGATCATTGTACCTCCATTTTGTGCATGTTGCATTCATGTTCCAGTGCGTCATGCTCCTGTCGGCGGTACATTGCACTGCGGCGCATGGATTCGTCGAAATCGACCAGATGACCGTCGAAGTCCGGCCCATCCACACAGGCGAACTTGGTCTCGCCGCCCACGGTCAGGCGGCAGCCGCCGCACATACCCGTGCCATCGACCATCGTGGAGTTCATGGACACGATGGTCTTGATGCCGTAAGGACGTGTGGTCTCACATACGAACTTCATCATGATCATCGGGCCGATCGCGATCACGGCATCATACTGATTGCCGGCGTCGATGAGCTCCTTCAGCACCTCGGTCACAAGTGCCTTGCGGCCGTTGGAGCCGTCATCGGTCACGAGATGCAGTCGGGTGGAAGCGGCACGCATTTCGTCTTCCAGAATGATGATATCTTTGTTGCGGAAGCCTGCGATCAGATCGACCTCGGCTCCCATCTCGTGCAGGGCCTTCGCCTGCGGATAGGCGATCGCACAGCCCAGACCGCCGCCCACGACGGCAACCTTCTTGAGTCCTTCCAGCTCGCTTGCACGGCCAAGCGGGCCAACGAAGTCATGCAGGCAGTCACCCACATTCAGCTCGCCCAGCTGCCTGGTGGTTGCGCCGACCTCCTGAAAGATGATCATGATCGTACCCTTTTCGCGATCGTAGGAAGCGATGGTCAGGGGGATCCGTTCGCCGTCCTCATCCACGCGCAGGATAATGAACTGTCCCGGCAGTGCTTTCTTTGCAACATGAGGCGCATCGATGATCATTTGTTTGGTATTGGCATTGAGTGTCTTTTTTTCAAGGATTTTATACATTCCAATCCACCTCCATAGTGTATTTCATTATACGACAGGGGCAGAAAATTTGCAAGGAATCCTTTTTGTATGCGTGGGATATCACTCATGAATAATTGAGTGTGATATATTCCGAGCGGGAGTATCCCTCGATGTTCTGGTAACGGATCACATACCAGCCGTTCCATGAGCCAAGCACAGTGACCTGTGCGCCGTCCGGCGCACGACCGAGGATGGGCGCATCCAAAGAGGGGCGTTCCCGAATGTTCAGGTTGCCGCCGTTCAGATCGACGGTAGCGGACAGGATGGGCTCGGGCTCTAAGAAGGGCAGTCCGAAATACTGGGTCAGTGCCATGACCATCGCGCGGGCGATGGGGACGA
>JARIAV010000264.1 GCA_029257685.1 Butyricicoccus sp. | reverse complement strand
GCGTCCTTTGCACAGGGCGACGATTTTTTCCATGGTTTTTTCGCTGTTCTTCATTTTTATTTTCTCCTTTCGGCGTATATGGCTTATACGCACATAAAAATCGTACACCCTTAGTTTATCAGTTTATCGGATAAAGTCAAGGGAAAACGGTGATTTTGGATAAAACATTTACCACTTCAAGCTCAACAGCAATCCCAATTATAAAGAACTTTGCTGAAATCCTGCTTTTCCAGATCTTCCCGCGCAATAAAGAAATTCCCTACACCGGAATCTCCCCAGAGCACATAGTCCTCGCCATCGTCCCCCATGTCCGAATCCATCTGAAACAGCAGCGTATCATACCGCTCATATTCCTCTGTACATTCTCTGGGGTCACTCTGTGTAAAATAGGGATACCCCAGCATCCAGTGACCGCCGCTGTCCAGCGTATCATAGAGGTACTCGTTTTCGGCATCGGTCAACGCGTCATCCCAGTCCGCTTCATCGGGTGTCTGTCCACAGACCTGTTCTATGACCTTGACCATGATCTCGTCAAAGTGGCAGCACTCCGGATTGATGTATGCCGTTTCCCGATGCATGGAAACGACCACCTCTCGGAATACAGGGGTCAGCTCCGTCTCCTGCTCGATCCCCAGTGCTCGGATCTGCTCCTCGGTCACGGAACGATCGATCCGTTCATGATAGACCACGCGAAAGGTCTCCTGCCGATCCGGCGCATCAAAATCAAGCCCAAACACATCGTCCTTGGCGATGAAGAATTGCAGCATTCCTGTTTGCGGCAAGGGTGCGTCCACCTCTGCTGTATCAAAATTGATTTGCGCCAGAAGCAGCAGCTTTTCTCCCGTTGGATCTGTCGGATAGGGCTTGCTGAGATCCCAGTAGGGCTGACCGCCGAATTTGCTGTCAAAAATTGTCGGCGTTCGATCCGGTTCGATCTTGAGTGTGTACGCCTCCTGTGCCGTGTGCTTTCTCAGTTCTGCCACGATCTTTTCGATCCGCTCCGTTGGGGCGGTAAGATTTTGTTCCATATCTGTCACCCTTTCCCGTTTGTTAACTTTATTATATAAAACTCCTCCGCGCTTGTCATCTCTTTTCTCCTTAAATTTTTCACTTTTTCTATTGACTCTATATGCGTTCTATGATAATATGGATAAGCAAGTTATGCAGATGACGAGGTGTAGCGCAGCTGGTAGCGCGCCTGCTTTGGGAGCAGGATGCCGCAGGTTCGAGTCCTGTCACCTCGACCAACTTTCAAAACCGCCTATCAGGGCGGTTTTTTTGTCTCTCCGAT
>JARIAV010000211.1 GCA_029257685.1 Butyricicoccus sp. | reverse complement strand
GTTGAGGCCGCGCGTGCCGGTGTTGCAGGAAAGGGCTTTGCAGTGGTTGCTGATGAAGTGCGCAATCTGGCATCCAAGTCGGCAGAAGCAGCAAAAAGCACAACGACGCTCATTCAGAATGCGGTTTCTGCGGCAGAGAACGGAAGCAAGCTGGCCAATACGGCGGCACATTCCCTGCAAAAGGTTGTGGAACGCGTGGAAGGTGTAGAGGATAAGATCAAAAATATCGCCTCGGTATCTGAAAAGCAAGCCGATTCTGTGGAACAGATCGCACATGGTGTCGATCAGATCTCGGCTGTGGTACAGACCAATTCTGCAACCGCACAGGAGTCTGCGGCGGCAAGCGAAGAGCTTTCCAGTCAGGCAAACCTGCTCAAATCCATGATGACGCGTTTTCAGCTGCAAGAGCATGATTGAGTACAAAGCATACGATCAAGAAATAGAACAAACAAAAAGACACAGGCTGCATGGCTTGTGTCTTTTGCTTTTTATTCACCCTTGAATGCGTCCTTTACCTTATCCCAGAAGGACTTGCGCTGGACCTGATTTTCGTCCGTTGTGGAAGATTCAAAGTCACGCAGCAGCTTTTTCTGGTGTTCGGTCAATCGGGTCGGGACTTCGATGTTGACGCGTACATATTGGTCACCGCGCCCGCGCCCGTTGACATTCTGAATGCCCTTGCCGCGCAGACGGAATACGGTACCGGTCTGTGTACCCTCCGGAATGGTGTATTCGACCTTGCCGTCGATGGTCGGTACCTGCAAGGTATCGCCAAGGGCTGCCTGTGGGAAGGAGATCGGGATCTCACAAATGACATTGTTGCCCTCACGGGTGAAGATCGGATGGGGACGGATGGAAATGGTTACGATGACATCACCGCTGGGCCCACCGTTGGAGCCTGCATTGCCCTGACCGCGCAGCTGGATGGACTGACCGTCATCGATGCCGGCTGGGATCTTGACCTTCAGCGTGCGGCTGTTGCGGGATTTGCCCGTACCGCTGCACTTCTTACAGGGCTTGCGGATGATCTTGCCCGTACCATGACATTCCGGACAGGGAGCCTGACTCTGGAACATGCCGAGCGGGGTGCGCTGGGTCTGTGTGACCATACCGGAACCGTGGCAGCGGGAACAGGTATCTACGCTGGAGCCCTTTTCTGCACCGGAGCCGTCACAGGCGTCACAGTTTTCGGTGCGGTTGATGGTGATCTCCTTTTCGCAGCCGAATGCAGCTTCCTCAAAGGAAAGCATGATGCGCTGCTGGATGGTCTCGCCGCGCTGTGGTGCATTGCGGCGGGAACGGGAGGAGCCGCCAAAGCCGCCGCCGAAGAAGGAACCAAAGATATCTCCCAGATCGCCCATATCGAAGCCACCGCCGAAGCCGCCGCCAAAGCCGCCCTGACCTGCGCCGTAGTTGGGGTCAACACCTGCAAAGCCAAACTGGTCATAGCGCGAACGCTTATCGGAGTCGGAAAGCACCTCGTATGCTTCGTTCAGCTCCTTGAACTTTTCAGCCGCTTCCGGATTGTCACGGTTCAGATCGGGATGATATTTTTTTGCGAGCTTACGGTGTGCCTTCTTGATCTCGTCATCAGAAGCCCCTTTCGCTACGCCAAGTACGTCATAATAATCTCTTTTGTCTGCCATGTGTCAAAAACCTCACACGTTTTATCAGATAGGAAAACAGTGGAAAACGGAAAGGACCGAGATCCTTTCCGTTTTATATGCTTACTTCTCGTCCTTGACTTCGGTGAAGTCAGCGTCTACGAAGTCGCCCTGTGCGCCGGTGTCCTGTGCGCCGCCGCCCATGTTCGGGTCACCCTGCGGTGCCTGCTGTGCGTAGATCTTCTGTGCGATCTCGCCAAACTTCTTGGAGAGGGAGTCAGAAGCCATCTTGATCATCTCGATATCAGAGCCCTTGAGTGCTTCCTTGACCTTCTCGATCTCAGCTTCAACCGCGCTCTTTTCATCTGCGCTCAGCTTGTCACCCAGCTCGCTCATTGCCTTTTCGGACTGGAATACCAGCTGCTCCGCACCGTTGCGTGCGTCAACCTCTTCCTTACGCTTCTTGTCCTCAGCTGCGAACTGCTCAGCCTCCTGCATTGCCTTGTTGATCTCGTCCTGAGACAGGTTGGAGGAAGCAGTGATGGTGATCTTCTGTTCCTTACCAGTGCCCAGATCCTTTGCGGATACATTTACGATGCCGTTTGCGTCGATATCGAAAGTAACTTCGATCTGCGGAACACCGCGCGGAGCCGGAGCGATGCCGTCGAGGGTGAAGCGGCCGAGGGTCTTGTTGCCGGCAGCCATTTCACGCTCGCCCTGCAGGACATGGATCTCAACAGATGGCTGATTGTCAGCAGCGGTCGAGAATACCTGACTCTTCTTGGTCGGAATGGTGGTGTTGCGCTCGATCAGGCGTGTGCATACACCGCCGAGGGTCTCGATACCGAGGGACAGCGGGGTAACGTCCAGCAGAAGAACGTCCTTGACCTCGCCGCCGAGCACGCCGCCCTGAATGGATGCACCGATTGCAACACATTCGTCCGGATTGATGCCCTTGAAGCCGTCCTTGCCGGTGATGTTCTTAACAGCTTCCTGTACCGCCGGGATACGGGAGGAACCGCCAACCAGCAGGACCTTTTCGAGATCGCCAGCCTGCAGGCCAGCGTCGCTCATTGCCTGACGGACCGGTCCCATGGTTGCTTCTACGAGATCTGCGGTCAGCTCGTTGAACTTTGCACGGGTCAGGGTCAGCTCGAGATGCTTCGGGCCGGTTGCGTCTGCGGTGATATACGGCTGGTTGATCGAGGTGGAGGTCATGCCGGACAGCTCGATCTTTGCCTTCTCAGCAGCTTCCTTGAGACGCTGCATTGCCATCTTATCCTGAGAAAGGTCGATGCCTTCCTGATTCTTGAATTCCTGTACCATCCAGTCCATGATGCGCTGGTCGAAGTCGTCGCCGCCCAGATGGTTGTTGCCGGCAGTTGCCAGAACTTCCAGAACGCCGTCGCCGATATCCAGAATGGATACGTCGAAAGTACCGCCGCCAAGGTCGTAAACCATGACCTTCTGCTCGGTCTCCTTGTCTACGCCGTAAGCCAGCGCAGCTGCGGTCGGCTCGTTGATGATACGCAGAACGTCCAGACCTGCGATCTTACCAGCGTCCTTGGTTGCCTGACGCTGTGCATCGGTGAAGTACGCCGGAACGGTGATAACGGCCTGTGTGACCGGAGAGCCGATATATGCTTCTGCATCGGTCTTCAGCTTTTGCAGGACCATTGCGGAGATCTCCTGCGGAGAATACTTCTTGTCCTCGATGTCAACACGATAATCTGTGCCCATGTGGCGCTTGATCGAGCTGATGGTGCGGTCTGCGTTGGTCACAGCCTGACGCTTTGCAACCTGACCGACCATACGCTCGCCGGTCTTGGAGAATGCAACGACAGATGGGGTGGTTCTTGCGCCCTCTGCGTTTGCGATAACGGTAGGTTCGCCGCCTTCCATGACAGCGACACAGCTATTTGTGGTACCCAAGTCAATACCAATGATCTTGCCCATAGTTTCAAGACTCCTTAATCAAATCACAATAAGTGTTTTTTTACAATAATGATAAATCAGTCGATCAGTTTGCAACCTTGACCATTGCATAACGGATGACCTTGTCGCCCAGCTGGAAGCCCTTCTGGAAAACCTCTGTGATGACGTTTTCACCCTGCGTGTCATCATCGATGTGCATGACAGCGTTGTGCAGGTTGGGGTCGAAGCTGGAGCCCGGCTCGGCGGGGATCTCGGTGACGCCCAGAGAAGCGAAGCTCTCGATCATCTGGTTGTAAGTCATTTCGATGCCCTGCTTGTAGGCGGTATCCTCGGTGGGCTGTGCAAGCGCACGGGAAAGGTTATCCACCGTGGTCAGAAGTGCCTTGACGGCGTAAGCAACGGCTTCTGCATGCACGCCATCGCGCTCGGCGCGGCTGCGCTTGCGGAAGTTGTCATACTCTGCGGCCATGCGCAGGAAGCGATCGTTCAGATCGTCATACTGCTGCTGCAAGGAATCGGATGCAGGCGCGGCGGTCTCAGCCGCTTCGCTTACAGCCTCTGCTTCCGCGATGTTCTCAACGGCTTCTTCCAGCGTTTCTGCCGTGTTCATGTTTTCGTTTGCCATTCTATTACCTCAAATTTATTTATTTTCATCATAGAACGTTTCCGCGATCAGCTTGTTGAGCCCCTTGGCAAAGCCGGAAAGCCTTGCAGAGAGGGCGGCATAATCCATACGGGTCGGACCGACGATACCGATCATACCCTGACCCATATCGCCAATGCCGTACTTTGCATAGATCATGCTGGTGTCTGACAACGGGTTTTCACCGTTCTCGGCACCGATAAAGATCTGTACGCCATCGATCTCCTGCTGAAGGGGAATGAGATGCTTTTTGTCATCATTCATGTAGGCGAGAAGTGCCTGTGCTTTGCTGGTGTCGTGGTATTCCGGAAAACGGAGCAGCTTGTTCGCACCCTCCAGAAATACCTTTTGATTGTCCATGTCCTCGATCAGCTCGGAAATGAACTCAGCGACCGGCGCAAGCAATGCCGTCAGTCCGGCGGCACGCCGAACCACATCGAACCGCTCCGCAGTGATCTGTGTGATCGGGATGGCGGTCAGGGTCTGGTTGAGTACATAGGCGAGCAGGTCGGCCTGTTCGCGCGTTACGGGAGCAGGGGTATGGACCAGCTTGTTTTTGACGACGTTTGCGTCGGTGACGATCACAACAACATAAGTGCGTTCATCGACCGAGATCAGTTCAAACTGTCGGATGGACATATGCGACAGATGCGGTGTGACCGCAACGGCTGCATAATTGGTCAGCGAAGAAATGAGGCGGCCGGCCTCTTGGATGAGGCGGTCGAGCTCCTTGGCTTTGAGGGCCATGAGTGCGGTTTCATCTCCTGTGCTGATGGGGGCGGGGTGGCGCATCAGATGATCGACATAAAAGCGATAGCCCTTATGCGAGGGGACGCGCCCTGCTGAGGTATGCGGTTTTTCCAGATACCCCATTTCCTCAAGCTCACTCATCTCATTGCGGATGGTGGCGGAGGAGAAAGCCAGCTCAGGCAGAGCAGAAAGCGCTTTGGAGCCGACCGGTTCGGCCGTGCGGATATATTCCGCAATGATCGCCTTGAGGATCTGCTGTTTGCGCTCGGAAAGTTCCACGTTGCCTATGCTCCTTTGTTATGGAATCACTGTTAGCACTCAACACACCTGAGTGCTAAACTAAATGTACCACTATGGATACCGTCTGTCAAGGGGATTATGTGAATAATTTATGAATCCTTGCAAACAAATTGAAAATCGATATAGAAAGTGTATCCGGATTTTCGGGAAAATATGAAATATAAAATAGCAGTATGGGCAGAGGAGTGCTGTGAAGATTGAGGTTGTGTAAACTGGGGAAGTTTGGGAATCCGTCCGGTTTTCATTTCTGCAAAATGATTTGTGTCAAAGTAAAGAAAGTATCGTGCTGGCAACGGCAGCGTTTCTGCTCCCGCATACTGCGGAGGGATTGGAACGTCCGTAGGATTTTCCTTTCTGCTAAATGAATTTGCTTCAAAGCAAAAAGCAATGTGTCGCGGCCGCGCGACGGCGGCATAAGGACTATAACCTTGCGGTTCTTGTCCTTATGAATCCAACACTCCCCCTTCATCAGATCGACCTTGGTGCCGCCGAAAGGGTGTGAAAGTATGACCTCCGCCACGGGCGGGTTTTCCGCGGTCGGATTCTTTCCGCTCAGTGCCCCAAGGGTGTGAATGTATGACCTCCGCCGCAGGGCGGGTCTGTGCAGCCTTTTAGTCCGCACGGCTTGACAGCTGTGCCGAAAACGGGTATACTAAAGGTACAAAAAAGGGCGCGTTGCCGGTAGACGGTTGTGCCCTCAGAGATCATATAAAATGACCGCTAGTTTTGGATCACTGGGCGGTCATTTTGCGTATGTAGTGAAAATCCACATAAAAAATGCTGTACACAGCATGATTCGGAGCATCTTCTTTTTCTGTTCTTTACAACATTTATCGTATGGGAAATCCGTTCGGTTTTTCTTTCCACTAAAAAAGATTTGCTTCAAAGCAAATGGAAAGGATTTTGGAACGTCCGTTGGAGTTTCCTTTCCGCAAAAAGATTTGCTTCAAAGCAAAGAGTAACGTGTCGCGGCCGCGCGACGG
>JARIAV010000207.1 GCA_029257685.1 Butyricicoccus sp. | reverse complement strand
CATCTGGTAGAGCGCCACCTTGCCAAGGTGGAGGTAGCGAGTTCGAGCCTCGTCATCCGCTCCAGTAAAAACCTCACTCAATCGAGTGAGGTTTTTTGTTATCTCCAGATCTTTTCTGCGCTGATTCTATGGTCTGATCGTGTAGACATTTTCCTGTGGCGGCTGCAAAACCCTGACCACTTTGGATCGTGTAGACCATCCTTCCTACATCATCAAAAAGATAAATCCCACTTTGAGAAAATAAAAAAAAGACGCCAAACGGCGTCTTTTTATGGTGGAAGTTACAGGGCTCGAACCTGTGACCCTCTGCTTGTAAGGCAGATGCTCTCCCAGCTGAGCTAAACTTCCATGGGAGATGATTCCAAATGAATCTATCAAGGCATTCTTTGTGATAAAATTCACGACATATTGCCGAGAGCCGTTATTTGAATCTCTTCACAGTGATCCCTAAATGATGACCTATCAGAGATTCGCTTTTCCGCGGAAACTACGGCGGTTGCAATATGCCACTGGCATATTTTACCAAGAGCCGCCTTTCGAATCCCTTTGCAGTGATCCTTGAATGGTAAGGCTCATCGGGGATTCGCTTTTCTGCGGAAAAGCCACGGCGGTTGCAATATGCCACCGGCATATTGCCAAGAGCCGCCTTTCGAATCCCTTTATAGTGATCCTTGAATGGTGGCTCATCGGGGATTCGAACCCCGGACACCCTGCTTAAAAGGCAGGTGCTCTGCCAACTGAGCTAATGAACCATGATCTGGCTCGGGATGCTGGACTCGCTTTTCCCGAAAAAGTAAGAAGCTGGGACGGCTGGACTCGCTTTTCTTGCGAGAAAAGCCACGGCGGTTGTAATATGCCACCGGCATATTCCTAAGAGCCGCCTTTCGAGTCATGTTCCCAAGAAAAATAAACTGGGACGGCTGGACTCGAACCAGCGAATGGAGGAGTCAAAGTCCTCTGCCTTACCGCTTGGCTACGCCCCAATATGGAATGGGCGTTCGCCCTTTTAGGGACAATGCGCTGTGATACAGCACATTGTCAAGGGTTAAAAAATGGGGTGAGTAATGGGATTCGAACCCACGGCCTTCAGAGCCACAATCTGACGCTCTAACCAACTGAGCTATACCCACCATATAGAAATTGTAATAGAAAAATGGCACGCCAGGAGGGATTCGCTTTTCTGCGGAAAAGCCACGGCGGTTGCAACATGCCACCGGCATATTGCCAAGAGCCGCCTTTCGAATCCTGACAATTCGAAAGAAAAGATGGCACGCCAGGAGGGATTCGAACCCCCGGCCTACTGCTTAGAAGGCAGTTGCTCTATCCGACTGAGCTACTGGCGCATAGGTTATTCCCACTGGGTACTGTATCTGTCCGCGGTGTCCAGTGAAGTTCTTTGGAGCGGGTGATGGGAATCGAACCCACGTGTTCAGCTTGGAAGGCTGACATTCTACCATTGAACTACACCCGCGTGTCACCTGAGACTATTATAGTTTATCAGCTTTCCCCACCATTGTCAAGCATTTTTTTCAAAAACTTCCTGCCCAGCATGGACTGGGCAGGAATGTTCTGATTTTAGATGGTTTCGATCTTGATCTTGCTTTCATCTGCCGTGATATGTGCGCCTGTCAGCGGATGGTCGCAGGCAGCAATGATCTGTTCTGCCAAGCCGTTCTCCACTTCCTTCTCGATCACGCGGCGCAGGTTGCGCGCACCATACTTCACGGAGAAGGCCTTCTTTGTCAGATACTGCACGAGGGTATCATCCCAGCTCAGGCGGATGCCGCGTGTTTCAACGGACTCGCGCAGCTGTGCAAGAAGGATCTCGCAGATCTTTCCGAAGTCCGCCTCGGTCAGCTGATTGAACGCGATGATCTCGTCGATGCGGTTGAGGAACTCCGGACGCATGATGTCCTCCAGAGCCTTGATGGCACGTTCCTTGCCCAGATCGCTGACCGTACCGCCGAAGCCAACAGACGCAGACTTGTTCTGGGAACCGGCATTGGAGGTCATCACGATGACGGTGTTTTCAAAGTTGACCTGTCTGCCATGGGCATCGGTCACGCGGCCATCGTCCAAAATCTGAAGCAGGATATTCAAAATATCCGGATGTGCCTTTTCGATCTCATCAAAGAGGATGACGGAGTATGGACGGCGGCGGATCTTCTCGGTCAGCTGTCCGGCTTCATCATATCCCACATAGCCCGGAGGCGAGCCGATGAGACGGGACACCGCGTGCTTTTCCATATACTCGGACATATCCAGACGAATGAGGGCTTCCGGCGCATCGAACAGGTCTTCTGCGAGTACCTTGACAAGCTCGGTCTTACCCACACCGGTCGGCCCGACAAAGAGGAAAGAGACCGGCTTGCGCTTGGGTGAAATACCAGCACGGGAACGACGGATCGCGGTGCAAATGGCATCGATCGCCTCGTCCTGTCCGATCACACGGCTCTTGATGCGTTCTTCCATCCCCTTGAGCTTAGACAGCTCCTGTACCTGTACACGGGACGCTGGGATGCCCGTCCAGAGCTCGATCACGCCTGCCAGATGCTCTGCGCCCAAAACCGGTGCCGGCTTTCCGTGCAGCTCCTCCAAACGGCTTTGGATCTGGAGCTCACGCGAGCGCAGTCCAGCCATTTCCGCATAGGTCTTTTCGTCCTGTGTCTCCTGCAAGAGTGCATCCTGCTTTTGGCCGATGCTCTCCAGTTCTTCCTCCAGCTCAGGCCGCTCACTGATGGCTGGTTCATCCAGATTCAGACGGGAGCAGGCTTCATCGATCAGATCGATCGCCTTATCCGGCAGATAGCGGTCGGTGATATAGCGTTCGGACAAGGTCGCTGCCAGACGGCAGGTCTCATCCGGAATGGTCACACCATGGAAATTCTCATAATATGAGCGGATCCCATACAGCATTTCCACCGTCTGCTCGATGGAGGGCTCATTGATGGTCACAGGCTGGAAGCGGCGCTCCAATGCCGCATCCTTTTCGATATACTTGCGATACTCCGCAAAGGTCGTTGCACCGATCACCTGGATCTCACCGCGTGACAGCGCAGGCTTCAGGATGTTGGCGGCATTCATCGCGCCCTCCGAATCACCTGCCCCTACGATGGTATGCACCTCGTCAATGACCAGAATGATGTTGCCCAGCTTCTTGACCTCATTGATGAGCCCCTTGACGCGGCTTTCAAACTGACCGCGGAACTGTGTTCCGGCAACGAGTGACGTCAGGTCGAGCAGGTGTACTTCCTTATTGCGCAGCTTATACGGCACTCTGCCCTGTGCGATACGGATGGCAAGCCCCTCTGCAACCGCCGTCTTGCCGACACCCGGTTCCCCGATCAGGCAGGGATTGTTTTTCTGGCGGCGGTTCAGGATCTGGATCACGCGATCGGTCTCCTGTTCGCGTCCAATGATGCGATCGAGTCTGCCATCCCGCGCCTTTCCGGTCAGGTCGTCACAGTATTGATCGAGATATTTTCTCTTCTTCTTTTCCTTATCCTTTTTGCGAGGATTGGTATCGTTCCGCTTCTCCGTGCGCAGGAATGGGAACGAAAAGGAATTTTCGTCTTCTCCGTCCTCGTCGTCCTCATCGCGCTCGACGTCCTCCGCATCCTCATCTTCCATATCCGGTCCGGCTGGGATGAGTGCGCTGAGATCCTCCAGCGAGTTGATCTCTGAGGACAGCATATCCAGCGTTTCATCGTTGATCCCCATCTGCTCCATCATCTGGTCGAGGGGCTTGATGCCAAGGGTGCGTGCGCACTTGAGGCACAGACCTTCCTGTTTTGCGTCATCTCCGTTGTTTGGATCTATCTTCGTGATAAATATGACCGCTACGTTCTTACCGCAGCGCGAACACATAGGCATTTGCATGGTAAACTCTCCTTATATAACGGGTAAATCGGGAAAATAAGTCTGAAGACTGCGCAGCAGCTCGCTTTGCTGGATCTGGCTGAGATCCAACCCGCCAAGCTGTGCAAAGATCTCCGGACGCAGCATCCGGATCATCCATGCGGCAAGCATGAGTACAAGGATGCCACCCACAAGTCCAATGACCGCACCGCCCAGACGATTGAGCAGACCAAGCGGTGGAAAGCGCAGGAACACATTGAGGGCACGCGCAGCAAAGGACAGCAGCAGCGTGAGGACAAAGAAGATCACGATCGTCAGGACCACATATACGAGTCCCTGCGTGATGCGTGCCGCCGTTTGTGCGATCATCTCCTCAGAAAGGATCCCCTGCGTTTTGAGCTCCTGTATCATATCCGAGGTCAGGATCAATTGGGTGAGCTGTTCTGTCACCATCGGCATGAGCATCGGTGCACACAGCTTGGCAAGCCAGCTCGCGCCGAATACAGCCACGACCTTGCTCACAAGCCCGATCACCGCACCGATCAGTCCGCGTCTTGCTCCATTAACTGTACAGATCAGCAGGAACACAAGAACCATCACCGTTGTCATGTTCGTCAGGCTATGACTTTGCATCGGTATCATTTGTAAACCCCTCCGCGATCGCTGAGGACTCCGTCACGCGCTGTGCATATTTGGAATACAGCAGCCATGCGCCCCCATCCTCTGTCATAAGTACGCGCTGCGCTGCACTGGTATTCATACATTTCCAGTCCGGACGCAGAGCGTTATTATAGATATACAGTCCTGAACTCGTCAGTACACCGAGCTGACCGCCTGCATAGGACAGGCTCTCCGGCGCCGTCTCCAGATCCAGAGACGCCTTCGCCGTGCCGCTCTTATCATATCGTGTGATCGTCGCGCGCGCATTTCCCGACCATGAGCGCAGAGCGATCACAAAGTCGTTTTCATCGAAGGCATATC
>JARIAV010000200.1 GCA_029257685.1 Butyricicoccus sp. | reverse complement strand
AATCTTAATTGGAATTTATAAACTATATGATATAATATGGGTCAACAGAAGCTTCTGCATTTTATTTTATGAGGTGGCTTGACATGAAAATGAAAAAGTGGATCTGGATGCTGTGTGTTTTGGTATTTTTCAGTGTGTGTGGAAGCGTGGTCGTCATAATGACAGGGCAAGTCCAGGGAACGCGTATACCAGCAGACCTCCCTTATATCGAATCAACTTCTGTATCCGATGCAGATGGAACCTATAAATCGGTAGAATTTGATGCAGATCAGGATGGTCTGGTTCGTATTTGGTTTGAAAATCAAGGTACAGAAGCAGCAAAGATACAATTGATAAAGAAAGAGGGAATATGGAAAAAAGAGCAGCGCACAGCTCCTATGGTAGTACCACCTGATCAGCCGGATGGAAGTTATTTGAAAGCCTATGTTGAAAAAGGAGAAACCTATTTTGTGATCGTTTATACGGAATTGGGAAGCCCGATCAGTGGCAGGTTGAAGGTGAGACCGATTTTGGGGGAGGCATGATTGCGTAGGGATACAGGATAGGCTCTTTTATATTGAGATATTCTTGCAAGTGACAGGAGAAAGTGACGGTTTTTGAAAATTATCCAAAATAAAGAGGAATACAGGAACTTATTTGCAGGGAATACCGTCATATCATAAAATATTTTGCAGGAAAGGGGATCAAAAATAAAGGGGGAAGCAAACACTTGTACAAGATGCACAAATATCGAGCGGGAAAAAGGTGTAAGTTGCCAGCGTGCTTTTCTTTATCAGTATGTTATAATAAACATACTGGTAGCAACCAGAAAATTAGATGAAATGACGAAACCAATCGGGATTCATCGCAAAAGCACGAAACGGAGGCACCCCAGATATGAAAAAATATGTATACCTGTTCTCGGAAGGCAATGGCTCCATGCGTGAGCTACTGGGCGGCAAGGGCGCAAATCTGGCAGAAATGACCGGACTTGGCATGCCTGTGCCGCAGGGATTTACAATTACAACAGAGGCTTGTACCCGGTACTATGAAGACGGCCGCCAGATCTATCCGGATATTCAGGAGCAGATCATGGAATACCTCGACAAGCTGGAAAAAATGACGGGAAAGCATTTGGGTGATCCGGAATCTCCTCTGCTCGTGTCTGTCCGTTCGGGCGCACGCGCCTCCATGCCCGGTATGATGGATACCATTTTGAATCTCGGTATGAACGATACGATCTGTGAAGCCGTTGCACGCATGACGGGCAATCCGCGCTTTGCACGCGATTCCTACCGCCGCTTCATTCAGATGTTTGCGGATGTGGTCATGGAGCTGCCAAAGAATACATTTGAGCAGTTTATCGATCAGGTCAAGGAAAAACGCGGCGTCACCCATGACAATGAACTGGATGAGACCGATATGCTGGAGCTCATCAACCTGTTCAAGGATCACTATGAAAAGAACATCGGCGAGCCATTCCCGCAGGACCCCAAAAAGCAGCTGATGGAATCTGTTCGCGCCGTATTCCGTTCTTGGGACAATCCGCGTGCGAATACCTATCGCCGCATGAACGATATCCCCTATTCCTGGGGCACAGCAGTCAATGTACAGTCCATGGTATTCGGCAATATGGGCGAGACCTCGGGCACAGGCGTTGCGTTCACTCGCAATCCGGCGACCGGTGAAAAGAAGCTCTATGGCGAGTTCCTGATGAATGCACAGGGCGAGGACGTGGTTGCCGGTATCCGTACCCCGCAGCCGATCTCCGCACTGGCAGATACCATGCCGGAGGTCTATAAGCAGTTTGTAGAGATCTCACAGCGTCTGGAACAGCATTACGGCGATATGCAGGATATGGAATTTACCATTGAAAACGGCAAGCTGTATATGCTACAGACCCGAAACGGCAAGCGCACCGCACAGGCTGCCCTCAAGGTTGCAGTCGATCTCGTAGATGAAGGCATCTGCACCAAGGAACAGGCGATCCTCAAGGTCGAGCCGCATCAGCTCGATGCACTCCTGCACCCGACCTTCAATCCGGATGCACTCAAGGCGGCAACACCAGTTGCGACCGGTCTGCCAGCTTCTCCGGGTGCAGCTTGCGGCATGGTTTATTTTACTGCTGAGGAAGCCGTTGCAGCGCATAAGACAGGCGCAAAGGTCGTTCTGGTGCGTCAGGAGACTTCGCCGGAGGATATCGACGGCATGGTTTCCGCAGAAGGCGTTATGACGGCACGCGGCGGCATGACTTCTCATGCAGCAGTCGTTGCGCGCGGCATGGGCACTTGCTGTGTAGCCGGTGTTTCGGGTGTGAAGGTATCCGAAGAACACAAAACCATTACCTTTGCAAATGGTACCGTGATGCATGAGGGCGATTTTATTTCGCTGGACGGCTCTACGGGTCATGTATATGAAGGCAAGATCGAGACACAGGAAGCCGAGCTGACCGGTGATTTCGGCCGCTTCATGGGTTGGGCAGATGAGCTGCGCGTGCTCAAGGTACGCACCAATGGTGATACTCCGCGCGATGCAACACAGGCGCGCAAGTTTGGCGCAGAGGGCATCGGACTGTGCCGCACAGAGCACATGTTCTTTGAGGAAAGCCGTATCCGTGCCGTGCGTGAGATGATCGTTGCACCGGATGAGGCACAGCGCCGCAAGGCTCTGGCAAAGATCCTGCCCATGCAGCGCGGTGACTTTGAGGCGATCTATCGCGCAATGGGTGGCTTGCCGGTCACCATCCGTCTGCTGGATCCGCCGCTCCATGAGTTCCTGCCCTCCGATCCGGAAGATATCGCAGAGCTTGCGCAGGAGATGGATATGCCGGTCGAAAAGCTGGAAGGTATCGTGGAAAACCTGCATGAGTTCAACCCGATGCTGGGTACACGCGGCTGCCGTCTGGATGTCCTGTATCCGGAAATCGCCGAGATGCAGACCGAAGCCATCATTTCTGCTGCAATCAATGTATGGAAGCAGGATGGTCTGCGCATCACGCCGGAGATCATGGTTCCGCTCGTAGTAGACGTCAAGGAGCTGCGCTTTGTAAAGCGTAAGATCAAGGCGATTGCCGATCAGCTGATCGAAGCGGCTGGTATCCCGATGAAGTATATGGTGGGCACAATGGTCGAGACCCCGCGTGCCGCTGTGACCGCTGGTCAGATCGCGTCCGAAGCAGAGTTCTTCTCCTTTGGCACAAATGACCTCACGCAGATGACCTACGGCTTCTCACGCGATGATGTGGGTAAGATTTTGGATCGCTACTTTGAGGAGAAGATCTTGGAGTCCGACCCGTTTGCACGTCTGGATCAGGACGGTGTGGGTCAGCTCGTCAAGATGGCGGTCGAGAATGGACGCAAGACCCGTCCGGATATCAAGCTGGGTATCTGCGGTGAGCATGGCGGCGACCTGTCCTCGGTCGAGTTCTGTCATCAGATCGGCCTGACCTATGTTTCCTGCTCGCCTTACCGCGTGCCGATCGCACGTCTGGCAGCAGCACAGGCGGCTGTAAAATATCCAAGATAAGCAATCGAAAACATAAAAAGGTGCAGTCCAAACGGGCTGCACCTTTTGTATATGAGCTTTTTATTCTCCCATGACCTGAAAGACCACATCACGCACACGGTCGCGTGTGTCACATTCAATGAGGGTCAGGTTCTGCCAGGGACCAATGGTCAATTTCCCGTCTACAAAGGGGATAACGAGAAAGGGAGAGAGCAGAGCAGCCTTGATGTGGGAAGAACCATTGTCATCCTGCCAGGTGTCGTGATGGTGATAGTGGATGACACGCCCTGTCTCATCGGTATATGGAGAAAAAATATCCATTGCTGCCTTCAGATCGTGGTGTACGATACCGGGTTCAAATTCCAATGTTGTCAAACCAGCGACACCGCCCGTTGTAAATCCTGTGATCGTACCGGATGAGATCCCTTTTTGCTGACAGGCTGCATGGACGGCTGCCTGAAAGTCCTCGGTGATATCGATCATGCCCATGTGTGCACGGGTGTGATAGGTTTTTGTTGTGGTGAATACTGCCATAAATCGGTTCCTTTGTCAAATACGATATGTAATCAAAGACACAAAAGATACTGACCGTATAAAGTCTGGCTCAGTTCATTGCCCATGCGGTGCACATCGGATACATCGATATAACCGCGGTGCAGTGCGATCTCTTCCAGACAAGCCACATAGCGCCCCGTATCGTCCTGTACTTCTTTGACACCCATGCCAGCCGTCAGGAGATTATCTGCCGTTCCGGCGTCGAGCCAAACGAAATCTCGATCCAACTTGATTACATGCAGTTGATTTCTTTTCAAATATTCCAAATTGACATCGCTGATTTCCAGTTCTCCGCGTGCGGAGGGGGTCAGTCCCTTGGCGATCTCGATGACCGAGCTGTCATAGAAATAAAGCCCCGGAATGATGTAATTGGATTTTGGGAGGCGCGGCTTTTCCTCGATGGAAATGGCACGGCCGGACTCATCGAATTCGATGACACCGAATGCACGCGGATTGGATACATAGTAACCGAATACCGTTGCACCGCCGTTTTCCGATGCGCGGACTGCGGCGGACAGCGTGGATTCCAGACTCAGGCTGTGGAAGATATTGTCTCCCAGCACAAGACACACGGAATCCTCACCGATGAAGCGTTCTCCGATGAGCAGTGCGTCTGCGATCCCGCGTGCGACCTCCTGCACTTCATAGGAGATATTGACGCCCCAGCGCGTGCCATTGCCCAGCAGACGATAGAAGGGGCCTTCCTCTCCGGGCGGGATGATGATAAGGATATCCCGAATACCCGCCTGCATGAGGACGGCAAGGGGATAATAGATCATGGGCTTGTCATAGACAGGCAGAAGGGGTTTGCAGGTTGGGCGCGTCATGGGATAGAGACGCGAGCCCTTACCGGCGGCTAAGATAATGCCTTTCATGAGGTATGCACTTCCTCCCTTTTCGCGGCATATTGCCGTATTTGAGCCAGCTTGTGTACTGGGTTTCTCTGGTAAGCCTGCCAGAGAAAGATTCTATTACCACATTATAGCACACGCATACACACAATAACAGCATTTCCACAAAAATAAAATGATTCGTCAGGTTATGTGCCTCTGTTTTGGCATCAGACACACTTTTTCGGACAAAAAAGAATGGAAAAAGAAGGATATCTGTGTTATGATAGAACCATACAGCATGTTTTAGGAAGGGAGACGCACATGGCTGCGACGAAAAAAAATAATACAGGTCCTCGTGCATCAGGCGGGGATGGCACACAGAAAAAGAATAAGTCCCCGGCAAAGAAGAGCAGCTCTTCAAAAGGGAAAAACAGCAAGCGCAAGCCGGAACCGGAAAGTATCTTTGGACTGAGCCGCGAGTCATGGGCGGCGGTCTATGGCGTATGCGGCTTGCTGACGCTCATCACCATTTTGAAGCGGGACGGTGCAGTCCTGCGTATGCTCTATACAACGCTTGGCGGTATGGTGGGCTGGGGGATCTATGTGACCCCGTTCGCGCTGTTTGGGATCACTGCGCTGCTGCTGACGCGCCGCAAAGGGCCGGTACGCCTGCGCGGTGCGGCGATCGCCTGTATCCCGATCCTGTTTGGCGCATTCGTTCACGCCCTGTGGTGTGGCCCTACCTATACGGATACAGGGCTCACCATGTTCCGCCTGCTGGGCGATGGGGCAAAGATGCAGGCAGGTGGTTTGCTGGGCGGTGGATTTTACAGCATTTTGCGCTGGGCATTTTCCGGGATCGGCGCAATGATCCTGATCGTGGTTGCCATCCTTGCAGATATCATGATTATTTGCCGCCTGACACCAGAGGCGGTATGGGATGCGCTGCGTCCATTGGAATATGAATATGACAGTGACGAGGAGCGCGAATTTTATGAGGGGCCGGTGGTACTGCCCAATGTACATGAAGCAGTCGCCAACCGCCGCGCACAGCGCGCAGAAAAGCGTGCATCGTTCGATATCGCATTGGACGATACCCCACAGGAGGTACTGGATCCGCCGGCGATCCCTGAGCTTGTCATGCAGGCAGTACCGGACGAAGAGCCGGAACCCGAGCCGCAGGAGCGGGATGATCGGCAGGAGCCGGTCGATGATTCTCCGTTGGAGGATGTGCTGGCACTGTTCGGTAAGCAGGAAAAGGTAATGGAAGATCCTTATACAGCGATCGCAAAGCCGCACATGGAGGAAGATACACCGCCGTGGGAGGACAAACCGGAGCCGTCCGTGCCTGCACAAAACAAGACGGAGAAGATCTCGCAGGATGAGCAGGCGGCGATGAATGCGCAGATGGATGAAAGCCAAAAGGCACCGCTTCCGGTCTATGAGCATCCGCCGATCGATCTGCTCAGTCCGGCAAAGGGTGGGGCAAAGGGCAATGTACAGGCAGAGCTGACCGAAAACAGTGAACGTCTGGTGGATACGCTGGAATCCTTTGGCATCGATGCAAAGATCATCGGCATCGTGCGCGGCCCATCGGTCACCCGATTCGAGCTGACCATTGAACGCGGCGTAAAATTCAGCCGCATCACCGCGCTTTCTGATGATATCGCCCTGTCTTTGGGTGCCGTTTCCGTGCGTATCGCACCGATTCCGGATAAAATGGCGATCGGTATCGAAGTTCCAAACAAAACCACGACGATGGTCAAGATCCGCGAGGTGCTGGGATCGGAGGCGTTCGCACGCGCCAAGTCGCAGGTGGCATTTTCTGTGGGTAAGGATATCACAGGTGCGCCTGTGGTGGGGGATATCGCGAAAATGCCACACTTGCTCATTGCAGGTACGACAGGCTCGGGTAAGTCGGTCTGTGTCAACTCGATGCTTATTTCCCTGCTCTACAAGTCCTCGCCGGAGGAAGTGCGTCTCATTATGATAGACCCGAAAATGGTAGAGCTTGGAAACTATAACGGGATCCCACATCTGCTCATTCCGGTCGTGACAGACCCGAAAAAGGCTGCTGGTGCGCTCAACTGGGCGGTCGGTGAAATGGAGCGCCGTTATAAACTGTTTGCGGACAATCAGGTGCGCAAGCTCGAGGATTTCAATGCGCTCATGCGCCGCAAAAAGGCGGAGGCGGAGCAGATCGAGGGTGGTACACCGGAGGCCTATCAGACCGTTCCGGAGATCGTCATCGTCATCGATGAGCTGGCTGACCTGATGATGGTTGCCGCAAAGGAAGTGGAAACCTCGATCTGCCGTATCGCACAGAAGGCGCGTGCTGCCGGCATGTATCTGATCGTTGCGACTCAGCGACCCTCTGCGGATGTCATCACCGGTATCATGAAAGCCAATATCCCGTCGCGTATCGCATTCGCCGTTGCGTCTCAGATCGAGTCGCGTATCATCCTCGATCAGACAGGCGCAGAAAAGCTGATCGGTAAGGGCGATATGCTGTATGCGCCCTTGGGAGAAGGCAAGGCACAGCGTATTCAGGGCTGCTTTATCTCGAACGATGAGATCGAGCGGGTGATCGAGTTCGTAAAGGGCAATGGTGCAGCGGAATACAGCGAGGAGATTTTGGAGCATATCGAGAAGCAGGCGCAGAATGAGGAAGGCGGCGGAGCAGGCGGAGAAGGCTCCGGCGAGGAGGATGAACTGCTGATGGAGGCCATTGACGTGGTCATAAATGGCGGACAGGCTTCCGTTTCCATGCTGCAAAGAAGACTGAAGCTGGGATATTCCCGCGCGGCACGCATCGTCGATCAGATGGAGGAGCGCGGCATCGTTGGCCCATTCGAGGGCAGCAAGCCGCGTCAGATCCTGATTTCCAAGGAAGACTGGCAGGAAATGAAGCTGCGCCGTCAGGCGTAAGCGAAATGATAGAAAAGCAATGGAGGTTTTATCATGGCACTGGAAAAAATTGATGTAAAGTCTCTCGAACTGAATCCCTATGGAAGATTTCAGGGGCAAAAGGCACTGGTCGGTGCGGGTACGATGGATAAGTTCAACATGATGACGATCGCTTGGGGTGGTGTCGGCGTGATCTGGCGTAAGCCTGCCTGCACGACCTATGTGCGTGAGAGCCGTTATACCAAGGAATTCATGGACGCAAATGAACTGTTTACCGTAACCTTCCTCAAGGAAGGCTATGAGGAGGTCATCACACGCTGCGGTGTGAAGTCCGGACGTGAGATCGACAAAATGCATGATTCCGGCTTGACCCCGATCCCGCTCGACGGAACAGTTGGATTCGAGGAAGCCGATCTCATTTTGGTTTGCCGCAAGCTGTATTGCGCAGAGATGCCCAAGGAAAATTTCATATATGAGCAGACCCTGAACGATTTTTATGCAGATGGCGATTATCACACCATGTATATTGGAGAGATCGTTGCAGCATATCAGGGAAAGTGACCCATCAAAGCAACGGAGAAGTGTCATCGGTATGGATGACACTTCTTTTTATAAAATTTTCCGGAAAAATAGAACCGATCGTCAGGAAGGCTGCTCCTATTCATAGGACCCGTTTAAGGAGAGATGGATATGAAGCAAAAGACAGAAAAGGGACGCCGCATGACGATCGTGCTGCTGATGATCTATTTGATTGCACTGACATGGATCATCTTGTGTAAAATGGCACTTCCGGGGGAGCCGCTACCGCATTTGCGGTCGATCAATTTGATCCCGTTCGGCGGTTCTCTCATCATAAATGGGCAGGCTTCGTATGATGAGGTGCTCCAAAATGTTTTGGCATTTGTTCCGCTGGGGATCTATATTGCGATGCTGTTTCCTGCATACCCTATATGGAAAAAAGTGCTTTGGGGCGCATCGCTCAGCCTGTGTTATGAGCTGCTGCAATTTGTATTCGCAATTGGTGCAACCGATCTGACAGACTGGCTGGGCAATACGGCTGGTGTATGGATCGGTGTGGGGATCTATCGGATACTCAGCTGGTGTGTGCCAGACCATGCAGATCGCATCCTGCGTATGCTTGCACTCCTAGGGACCATCGGGATGAGTTTCCTGATCGGATTGCTGATTTTTATAAATAGCTAGGGGCTATCTGAAAAGTCGAAATTCTAGTCTTTTTCACAGCGCGCGGCATCTGCTGCGTTAAAAATACTCGGAATCCACCAAGGATTCCTGCGTTTTTTGCCTTGCATCTGCACACGCGCTGTGAAAAATTCGTCGATTTCTTTGTTTTCAGATACGCCCTAGAGCAATTTGCGAAACAGCAAGCGTCATGGTATAATAATAATGGTGATGAAAATGTACGGAAAAGAATTACGAGAAAAAATCATATTAGCACGGAAACAAGGAATCTCAGTACCAGAAATTTG
>JARIAV010000179.1 GCA_029257685.1 Butyricicoccus sp. | reverse complement strand
TTTGCGCCCTCTCCGAGCGGGCGGATGCACCTCGGCAATGTGCTGTGTGCGCTGCTTTCGTGGCTGTCTGTACGCAGTCAAAACGGTACCTATATCCTGCGCATCGAGGATCTGGATCCCGAACGCTGTCCCCGCGCGTATGCCGACCTGATCGAAGACGATCTGCACTGGCTGGGGCTGGACTGGGACGCAGGCGCATCCAAAGGCGGCGCGGACGGCTCCTATTATCAGAGCGAACGCACCGCCATCTATCAGACCTGTTTCGACCGGCTGGAACGTGCCGGTCTGCTCTATCCCTGTTTCTGCTCGCGCGCGGCACTGCATGCCGCATCTGCCCCCCATCTGTCTGACGGGCGTGTCATCTACGCCGGAACCTGTCGGGATCTGACACCCGAACAGATCGCGGAAAAGCGCAGACAGCGTGGGGCCGCGGTGCGTATCCGTGTGCCGGATGAAACCATCACGTTTACAGACGGACTGCAAGGCGTATGCACGGAATCCCTGCCTGCGGAATGTGGGGACTTCATCCTGCGCCGCTCGGACGGGGTGTTTGCCTACCAGCTTGCGGTCGTCGTAGATGACGGGCGCGAGGGCGTCACCGAAGTCGTGCGCGGACGCGACCTGTTGGGCTCCACTGCGCGGCAGATCTGGCTCCATCGTCTGCTCGGGTTTGAGCCGCCCGCATTCATCCATATCCCCCTGCTGAACGATGCCCACGGCAGACGGCTTTCCAAGCGCGATGCCGATCTCGACCTCGGTATCCTGCGCCAGCGCTTTACACCTGCCGCACTGACCGGTGCGCTCGCCTATGCCGCCGGACTGCTCCCCGCCCCGATGCCTGTCCGTGCAGAGGAGTTGATCCCCCTGTTTTCATGGGACAAGCTGCCCTCGTGTGATCTGTGTCTGCCCGATGGATTTTTTTGACAGGGACACATTTGGGCGGTATAATAAAAGGAAGGGATTTTTGCCGCAGATCACACCTTCTGCATGACATTCCCGTCTGTTTTTTTATCTTTTGTAAATCCTGATGATTCAAAGAGAGGTGTCATCCTTCATGATTGATCGTATCAATCTGGATATCCTGCGCTGTCTGCGTGTCAATGCACGCTGTAAGGCATCGGATATCAGCCAAAAAGTAAATCTGTCTGTGTCTGCCGTCATCGAGCGTATTCGCCGCATGGAGGCCGCCGGCATCATCCGGCAATACACCGTCCTCATCGACCCCACACAGGTCGGCAACGATCTGACCGCACTCATGGAGGTTTGCTTGGAGCATCCCAAATACTACGATGATCTCGTTGATATGATCCGTCAGCATCCCAATGTTGCAGAGTGCCACTATCTGACCGGCGAATTCGACTTCCTGCTGAAGATCGTGACCGATTCCTCCAGCAGTCTGGAGCAGATCCATCGCCATATCAAGAGTATGCCGGGTGTCTCGGCAACCAAAACACATTTCGTCCTGAAAACCATCAAGGACGAAGTTGCGACCCTGCCGGAACATCTTGAATAATATGGAAATCCAAACCGTCCCATGCCGTTCTTTCTGAGTGGTACTTGGGCGGTTTTTTCCGTTCCGTTGCTCCTTGGAGTTTTGGAAGATCCTGCTTGACAAAGAGAAGATGTGGTTGTATTATAGTGATATCAAATTGATATTACTATTTGAAGGAGGGGTCGTTATGACAACCAAAAAAGAAACTGCTGCCACTGTTCCGCAAGAAAAGGAACTCCATGCCGCAAGCGGACTCGCCATCCTCATGCTCGATCTTGTCCTCTCACTCCTCGCGGTGGGCTCTATCGTAGCAGGCTCCCTGTGCTTTGACTATTATAATCAGCCAGTGTCCGGCGCGCTGCTTCTTGGTGTTGGCGTGGTATGGCTCGCAGTCCCTGCATGGATCCTGCTCTGTGGACTGCACGTCATCAAGCCAAATGAAGCCCTTGTGCTAACCCTGTTTGGGCATTACATCGGCACCCTCAAAACCCCCGGTTTCTATTTCCTCAATCCATTTTGTTCTGCCGTCAATCCCGCTGCCGATGCGGTAAATGCCGAGATCGGAAAAGCAGAGACGGAAGCAGCCTCCAGAGGCAAAGTGGTTTGGAGTTCCAGCCGTATCAGCAAAAAGATCTCCCTCAAGGCCATGACCCTCAACAACGAAAAGCAGAAGATCAACGACTCGCTGGGAAATCCCATCATCATCGGGATTGCAGTCATCTGGCGCGTGACCGATACTGCAAAAGCGGTCTTTGAAGTAGACAATTATCATGAGTTCCTGTCCATTCAGTGCGACTCCGCTCTGCGCAACATCGTGCGTCTCTATCCCTACGATATCGCCGATGACGGAAGTGACGAAAAGAGCCTGCGCGGTTCTTCGCAGGAAATCTCGGAAAACCTC
>JARIAV010000216.1 GCA_029257685.1 Butyricicoccus sp. | reverse complement strand
TTGATGGATGCACTGGGTTTGCATTGTTTCGCCGTATCATTTTCCCGCTGCTCAAACCAGTCACTGCAACAACAGCAGTCTTGAATTTCATGTGGATCTGGAACGACTTCCAGTATCCGATCTACCTGCTCAATGCCTCTTCAAAGTGGACGCTGCCAATGTCAGTATATAGTTTCTTTGGCACATTCAATCGCAGCTGGAATTTGGTTTGTGCAGATATGGTATTGGTTTCATTGCCCGTCATCCTGTTGTATCTGTTTGCACAGAAGTATATCATTGCAGGGATGACCGCGGGGGCCGTCAAAGGATAAGGGAGGAAAATGATGTATCAGGCAAATTGGGAGTCCATCCGCACACATAAAGTTCCCGATTGGTATGATGATTGCAAATTTGGGATCTTCATCCATTGGGGTGCGTATTCCGTCCCTGCATGGGCACCGCCCACCTGCCAGTTGGGGGAGATCCCTGCAGATGAGCAGTGGTTTTGCAATAATCCGTATGCGGAATGGTACTATAACTCGATCAATGTAAAAAAAGGTCCTACATGGGAGCACCATAAGAAAACATGGGGCGAGCATTTTCCTTATGAAAATTTTGTTCCGATGTGGAAGGCAGAAAATTGGAAGCCGCAGGAATGGGCGAAGCTGTTCCGAGAAGCCGGCGCAGGGTATGTGGTGCTGACAACAAAGCATCATGATGGTTTGTGTTTGTTTCCCAGTCAATATACTGCATACAATACCATTTTTTGTGGCCCGCAGCGCGATATTATGGGAGAACTGACGCGAGCGGTCCGAGAGCAAGGGTTGAAGATGGGCGCATATTATTCAGGGCTGATCGATTGGCGTTTTGCACATGATCCGATTTTCTGTGAAGAACAGAATTTCTCCAATGCATGCCAGACGTATGAATATGCGGATTATGCATATAAGCAGATGCTGGAGATCATTGACCGGTATCAGCCATCTGTTTTGTGGAATGATATTGGTTGGCCTGTGCGCGGCGTGGACAACCTTCCTGCTTTGTTTGCGCACTATTACAACACTGTTCCAGATGGTGTTGTAGATGATCGATGGAATGGATCGTGGAAGGATTTTGCTTCGCTGGAGTATAAGCTGGGGGCAGTATGTCGGGAAGAAAAATGGGAAATGTGCCGCGGGATGGGGCTTTCGTTTGGTTATAACCAAAATGAAGAGAGATCACACTTGCTCCGTCCGGATGAACTTATTGGATTGTTAGCAGGCACGGTCGCAAATGGAGGAAATCTTCTGATCAATATTGGACCAAAGGCAGATGGTACGATCCCGAGCGAACAGGAAGCCTGTCTGCGTGCTGCTGGAAAATGGCTGACTGTAAATGGTGAGGCGATCTATGGCACACGATGCAGTGCAAGGCTGTCAGAAGCAGTTGCAAAGGGTGTGACAGCGCACTATACAGCCAAAGAGGGTGCGCTGTATCTATTGCTGGATGGACTGCCGGAGGGAGAAGCAACCATGATATTGCCCAATCTGTCGGGCACGTTGGTTCCGTTAGATCCCTGTACAAGATTTGAATCCAGACAGCTTGAAAACGACTTACAATTAACAATAACTGCCCATCATAGGGAAGATGCTGTTGTGGTATTCCGATGCACCTGAGTGATTTGGCACAAGATCGAATCTGTGCGGGTGACATACGGGATTAGAATATGCCATAGAACAGGTATGTAGATCTGCAAACCTCATTTCTTTTTTCTCAAATACTGCCGTCTGCATTGCGCGGGCGGCAGTATTTTGCTATATGGAAAAAGCGGGCAAATCGCCCGCTTTTGAAATAAAGAAATGGTTTATGCCGCTGCCTTTTCTGCGAAGGTATTGTTGACGATCTCAGAGAAGGGGGCGGACTGCTGGAGCTCACCGGCTTCCTGCATCACGGTTTGCAGGCGATCGAAGCTGTCCTTGGTCATGACAGGTGTGGTGCTGTAAGAGCCGATCGCCTGATAGCGTGCAATGGCGTTTGTCAGGATGGCAAGATCGGTATCCGGGAACTGGTTTTGGATCGCTTTGGCAACCTCTGCTGCGCTGTGGGAAGCGACCCACTGCTGTCCGCGATAGACCGCATTGGTGAATCGCTGGATCTGATCGGCATGCTGTTCCAGATAGCTTTTCTTTGCAAAGTATGCCGTATAGGGGATCTCACCAGCGGCATCACCGACCGCCGCCACGATATAGCCCTTGCCCTCGGCTTCCAGACTGCTTGCGGTCGGCTCGAACAGGGTCACATAGTCGCCCGTACCGCCGAGGAATGCACCCGTCATATTATCGAACTGAATGGAGGTATCGAGCAAAAGATCCTTTGCGGGATCCATGCCGTGATTGCGCAGGGCGTGCTCGAATGCCATGTAGGGAACACCGCCCTTGCGTCCGGGCAGGATATGCTTTCCGGCAAGGCTGTTCCACTGGAAGTCCGGCTCTGGCGTGCGTCCGACAAGGAAGCTGCCATCCCGCTGTGTCATCTGTGCAAAGACCTGTGTAAAGTCCTCTTTGCCCTCGTTATACACATAGATGCTGGCCTCTGGTCCGGCAAAGCCGATATCGATATGGTCGGAGAGCACGGCACTCATGACCTTATCTGCGCCGCCGCCATTGGAGAGTTCGACCTCCAGCCCTTCGTCTGCAAAGAAGCCCTGCTCCAGTGCGACATATTGCGGTGCATAGAAGATCGAGTGTGTGACCTCACACAGCCGGATCTTCTCCGGAGATTTATCGGGGTTCTGACAGGCAGTAAGACCGCATATAACAAAGATAGCAGTCAGTCCGGCAGCCATTCGTTTGAAATTCATATAGATCCTCCTTCGGATGTGATTTATTGACCAAAACGGCGTTCTACTGCCTTTTGCAGCAGGGCAACGGCTTCATACATCAGGGCGGCAACGACGGCAAGGATCAGCACGCTGGTCATGACGAGATCGAGCTGGAACACCTGACCGCCGTATACGATCAGATATCCGAGCCCTGCCT
>JARIAV010000135.1 GCA_029257685.1 Butyricicoccus sp. | reverse complement strand
TTCACACCCTTTCGGCGGCACCAAGGTGAATCTGATGGAGAGGGATGGGGAGGATTCCAAAGGGCAGAGGAAACCGCAAGGTTTCCAGCTCTTTGGCCGCCGTCGCGCGGCCGCGACACGTTACTCTTTGCTTTGAAGCAAATTCTTTTTAGCAGAAAAGAAAATCTAATGGACTTCCCAAAAAAGTCTCTCTTTGCTTCCAAGCAAATTCTTTTTAGCAGAAAGAAAAATCCTGCGGACGTTCCAAAACGTTCCATTTGCTTTGAAGCAAATTTCTTTAGCAGAAAGACAAACCCTGCCGATTTTCCAAAAATCTCCCCAAAATACATCATATCTGCAATGAAATATCACCCAAAACCGCCTTTTTATTAGAAATTTCACCGAATTTCTTTCCCCTTCCTCCCTCTCTTCTGGCGCATTTTCATAAAAAATGGTTTACAAAGCGCAAAAGATACGTTAAAATAAAAACAAGATGACCACAAAATAACCGCACCCTTTTGTGCTTTTTGAGCACTCACAAAAATAATGGGTAATTTTTGTTATTTTCTGTTGAAGTCTTGAATGGATTTTGGTATACTTACCACAGAGGCAAAGTAATCTACCACCGATCCCCCAACAAGTATCATGTTTCTCATTTTATACAGACCCCGTTTGTATGACCCTTTGCGGCGGCGCTGCGCTTTGCCTCCTGCCGTCCGCACATGACCCACATGATTACCACCAGAAATTTATTTTAATGGAGATGTTTCACATGGATTCTTTTAGCGCTTCTCTGATGCAGGACAAGAGAGAGATCATTATTGCACCCACCATCTATAAGTTCGCAGACTTTGGTGCGTTCGCTCAGGAGTTCGCGCTGGGTGCGCGCGATGTCGTCCTGACCAACGAATTTATCTACAAGCCGTTCATGGAGCAGCACAACCTGCCGTGTACTTATGTATTTCAGGAGAAGTTCGGCGCAGGCGAGCCTTCCGAGGCGATGATCGAGACCATGTACGAGCAGATCCCTTACGACTCCTACGACCGCGTTATCGCGATCGGCGGCGGCGCGATCATGGATCTGTGCAAGCTGCTCGGCTGCAAGCGTCCGTCCTCCGTACATGAGCTGTTCTTCAAGCGTGAGCCGGTCGTTGGCGAAAAGGAAGTCATCGCCATCCCGACCACCTGCGGCACAGGCTCCGAAGTGACCAACATTTCGGTTGCCATCGTAAAGGACGAAAAGGACGGCAAGCTCACCGGCGGCGAGACCAAGCTCGGTCTGGTTTCCGATGATATCATCCCGACCAAGGTATGCCTCATTCCGGATCTGCTCAAGACCCTGCCCTATAAGCCGTTCGCCGCTTCCGCGATCGATGCCCTCATCCATGCAACCGAATCCTTCCTGTCCCCGCACCGCCGCACCATGACCTCTGAGATGTATTCCGTCAAGGCGATGGAAATGATCCTCGAGGGCTTCCGCCGCATCGCACTGGAAGGGGAGGAGACCCGCCTTGCATACCTCGACGAGTATGTGACCGCATCCCTCTACGCTGGCGTTGCCTTCCTCAAGGCTGGCTGTGCAACCGTTCACGCAATGTCCTTCCCGCTCGGCGGCACCTACCATGTACCGCATGGCGAATCCAACTATGCACTGTTCGGCAAGATCCTTGAGATCTACGACGAGTATCAGCCGGAGGGCGAGCTGGGCCGCTTCAAGGAGATCGTTGCACGCTGCCTCGGCTGCACCAAGGCAGACGCTCTGCGCACCCTGAACGTGACCCTCGAAAAGGTACTCGCGCTCAAGCCGCTGCATGAATACGGCTTCACCGAATCCGACATCAAGGACTTTCCGGTATCCGTTATGGCAAACCAGCAGCGTCTCGTGACCAACTCCTATGCGCCGATGACACTGGAGCTGATGGAGCGCATCTACCGCGAGTGCTTCTAAGGGAAACCAATTTGTTTGATCTGGGGCGCATGGTGCATTGCCGCCATGCCGCCCCGCCTATGCATACCGCCCCTTTCCGAATAGGGGACGAAAACCCAGCGAGAATCGAGAAAGAAAGGATACTGCTCTGTTATGATGACCAAAGACCAGTACATTGAATCCCTGCGCAAGCTCAACCTGAACCTGTGGATGTTCGGCAAGAAGATCGAAGATCCGGTCGATGATCCGGTGATCCGTCCTTCCCTGAACTCCTTTGCAGCGACTTATGAGCTGGCAGAGGATCCGCAGTATGAGGATCTCATGACTGCGACCTCCCATCTGAGCGGCAAGAAGATCAACCGCTTCACCCACATCCACCAGTCCACGGACGACCTCATCAAGAAGGTCAAGATGCAGCGTCTGTTGGGTCAGAAGACCGCAGCCTGCTTCCAGCGCTGCGTTGGTATGGACGCCATGAACGCAGTGTTCTCCTCGACCTTTGAGATCGACGCGGCTTGCGGCACCCAGTACCACCAGAACTTCCTGAACTTCCTGCGCCGCGTGCAGGACGAGGATCTGGCTGTGGACGGCGCAATGACCGACGTAAAGGGCGACCGCTCTCTGGCACCCTCCCAGCAGGCAGACCCCGATCTGTTCCTGCACGTCGTAGAGCGCACCCCTGAGGGCGTTTATGTCACCGGTGCAAAGGCACACCAGACCGGTTTCGTCAACTCACATGAAGTTCTTGTTATGCCAACCATCTCCATGCGTGAGGGCGACGAGGACTACGCGATCGCATTTGCCATCCCGACCGATTCCAAGGGCATCACCCTGATCTATGGCCGCCAGTCCTGCGACACCCGCAAGCTGGAGGAGTACAACGACATCGACGTGGGCAACAAGATGTACGGCGGACATGAAGTGCTCGTCATTTTCGACCATGTATTCGTTCCGAACGACTGCATCTTCCTCAACGGCGAGGTGAAGTTTGCCGGCATGATCGTCGAGCGTTTCGCAGGCTATCACCGCCAGTCCTACGGCGGCTGCAAGGTCGGCGTGGGCGATGTGCTCATCGGTGCGACTGCGCTGTCCGTTGAAATGGCAGGTGCTGCCAAGGCTTCCCACGTCAAGGACAAGCTCATCGAGATGGTACACCTCAACGAGACCCTGTACTGCTGCGGCATCGCATGTTCGTCTCAGGGCTCCAAGACCAAGTCGGGCAACTACATCATCGACCTGCTGCTCGCAAACGTCTGCAAGCAGAACGTGACCCGCTTCCCGTATGATATCGCGCGTCTCGCGCAGGATCTGGCAGGCGGCGCGATGGTGACCCTGCCCTCCGAGGCGGACTACCGCCATCCGGAGCTGCACGCATACATCGACAAGTATTTCAAGGGCGTGGCTTCCGTCTCCACGGAGGACCGTATGCGCGTCCTGCGCCTGATCGAGAACATGACCATGGGCACCGCAGCCGTCGGCTATCTGCCCGAGTCCATGCACGGTGCAGGCTCTCCGCAGGCACAGCGCATCATGATCTCGCGCCAGTGCAATATGGAAATGAAGAAAGAGCTTGCCAAGAAGATCGCGCGGATCGACTAAAGAGCGCACGCTCTCAGC
>JARIAV010000064.1 GCA_029257685.1 Butyricicoccus sp. | reverse complement strand
AATGAAGAGCTGCTCGATCAGCTGAAGGCGGCAGGTGCCGGAGACTATACCACCCCCAAGGCGGTCTACAAGGTCACGATCTCGGAAGATCTCATAAAATCAATGACACAGTCTGCATCGCTCGATGGATTGTCCCCAACGTTGCAGACGTATGTGTCCCAGCGTGTGCGCGGCACGCTGGCCACACAGCTCAACCAAAGCGGCGGTGCAGCAGCACTGGCTGCCTCCGGTCTCACCATGGCACAGAAAACCTTCGTCTGTGATATCCCGGAGCAGACCAGCTATCTGTACACCTATGAGACCGGCTTCCCGATCCTGATCTCCTTCCTTCCTGGAGAAGATAAGAGTGTACTCGCTTCGGGGAACTTTCTCTTTTCCAAAAACTTTGCCAAAGCCACCCCTGAGGAGCTGGAAAAGCTGTTCACACTGTTTCTTGCCGAACTGGAGCCCATCGAGCTTCCGGCATAGACAAGCAAAAAGTCAGGACACAGGATCCTGACTTTTTTGTTTTTATGTAGGGGCAAGGGCTTGGATCAGGGTATCCAGATACCAGAGCAGGATACCCACATAGGGCGTTTTGGGGCTGGTCTCTGCCTGAAATTCATGTTGGATCGTGATGCAGTAGCTCCCTAACATTTCTTCGGGGACCTGTCCCAGCTCTGCAATGAGATGATCGAGTGCAGACTTGCGCTCGGCGATGAGCGGCGCCGAGGGACAGTTCAAATTGAGTGTGCTGACAAGGTCGAACTGCACATCTGGATCTTCTGCATCGATCCGACCATCCAGCGTATAGAAGATCGTGGTCAGCGTGTCCGGCTTGCAGGGGTCGACTTTGCGGAACATGGTATTCCGGCGGTGTGCATCGCAGGTCAGATCGGCAAGCGTGCGCGTCCCAAACGGCCCGCGGTTGCCATGGCACACCGCCAGCATGTTTCGATAGTCCAGCCCCTGATGGAGATCCTCTCCGCTCTCTGGATCGCGCGGAAACATGTGCTCGATGGTGATGGGCGTGATATAGGGGGCGGCGTCATCCCGTGGGATCCGGCACATACAGTAGCCGCACAGCTCACCCTGTTCCTCGACCAGCTGGGCGCGCACCTCCCCCTTGAGCGGATTCTTGAGCAGATTATAGGCATCCTTGGGGCAAAGCCCCATATCATCCGCCAGATGCTGCAAGCGGACGAGCTTTTCCGGAGGGTTCCGCTTATGGATCGCGATCATGCACCCCCACCTCGGATCCGTTCCAGCTTGAGCTTTACCGAACAGCCCGCCACCTCCGGATCATGATAATTGCGCAGGCGATCGAGCTTTTCCAGCGTCTCCTGTGCGTCATCAAATGCCTTGTGTGACAGCTGCTCATAGAACAGCGCGAACAGCTTCGCGACCTCGGGCGGACGCTCTGCAACGCCCATAATCTCATTCATGACCGACTTGACATCTTTTCCGTATACCTCGTTTTCAATGCGCAGGATCTGGTAATCCTTGAGGATCACGAGATTTTCACTGCGCACCGAGTTGATGACTGCCGGCGCGTGCGTGCTCACGATAAACTGCACCTTGGGGAACACGGTGGTCAAGTCATGCAGGATCCGCTGCTGCCATGCCGGATGCAGATGCAGGTCGATCTCATCGATGAGCACAACACCGTCCGTCTCCGTCAAAACAGCGTCGAGCAGCTGTGGATTGAGGATCGCCATACGATACGCAATATCTGCAATGAGGCTGATGGTATTCTTGTAGCCGTCGCTCAGCTGCCGGATCGGGATGTGCATGCGTACCCCTGCCGTATCCGTATAGTGGATATCCAGATCGTTGGTATTGAGGTTATACTGGATCTTGACCTGCTCATATCCGGTCACAGCCGCAAAACAGGTCTCCATCGCGTGGTATACGGTGTCGAGTTCGGGGATACTGCCGAGGTTCTCCTCCTGCCGCTGGTATTTCTGAATGGTCATCTTCTTGAACCAGTTCATCATGAGCTTGATGTTGGCGGTGCCATCCAGACAATCCATATAGCCATTGGTCCTTGTGTTGGTCTTCTGCATATCCGATTTCTTTTCCCGATGATGATCCCAGAGGCGGCTCGTGCCATAGTACGCGATGACGGGGAGCACCAGCGAAGTATCTCCGGCTTGCAGCCGCTGCTGATAGGTATCTGAGATCGCAGTCAGGAATTGCGCTTCTTTCATGGTGGTCTTGCCGCCTGCCCGATTGAGGCTGCGCTTCCATTCTCCCTGCTTGCCGTCGATCTCCGCTGTCGCCGCCACATCGACCGGATACTGTGCCTGCACATCCTCTGAGCTTCCGATGGAAAAGACTTTCAAATGGGCATCGGATTTGTCGATCCGGCGACCGGGCAGATCGTTCATCCCCACAAACATCGTCCCGATCGCGACCGCGGCCCCCTCCATGATCGTTGTTTTTCCGGCGCCGTTGCTTCCCACGATCACCGTCAGCCGATCATGGAACTCCAGCTTGAGATGCTCAAAGGATCTGAAGTTATGAAGCTCCAACTGTTTGAGATACATGTCATGCACCCTCTCATATTTTCTTTCACGCGCTATGGGCTCGCGTGATCTGCTCTGATTCATTTTTGTATTTGACTTTCTTTTATTATACCATACTTCAAAGCGATCTCATTCCAAAAACAGCAAAAAGGCAGCCAAGACAGGCTGCCTTTTTGCAGATCCAGGATCGTTCATCGACCCCGTATCCACGGTTTAATACTTATCGAATGGTGAAACGCTGTCCCCTCCAAAGCGTGAATGGCTCTGTCCGGCGGAAGCCGGATAGCCCATGGTGCTCTCTCCGGCAAGCTGGAACTGCCCAACCAGAGAGTCGAGCATCGTGGCCTGACTGGAAAGTTCCTCACTTGCTGCTGCGCTTTCTTCACTCGTTGCCGAGTTAGTCTGCACGACACAGGCAATCTGGTCGATGCCTGCCGTGATCTGGTTGATGCTGCTCGCCTGTTCTTCTGATACGACCGCGATCTCGTTGACCGTTGTGATGACGGAACTGATCTTTTCTGCCAGTCCGTGGAATGCCTGATTGGTTTTCTGTGCGATGGCTTCGCCCTGCTTGACGGATGCGATCGCACTCTCAATGAGGCTCGTGATCTCCTTTGCCGACTCAGAAGACTTCTGTGCCAGATTGCGCACCTCATCTGCAACAACGGCAAAGCCCTTGCCTGCGACACCAGCTCTTGCCGCCTCGACCGCTGCATTGAGGGACAGGATATTGGTCTGGAACGTGATATCGTCAATCACCTTGATGACCTTGCCGATATCCTCCGCAGAAGCCGAGATCTGATTCATCGCTGCCAGCATGTTTTCCATGTCCTCCAGCGTTGCCTGTGCCACTTCACCGGACTGTGTTGCCAGTTCGTTCGCCTTCTTGGCACTGTCTGCATTCTCGGTGACATTGTTCGAGATCTCCGTGATGGAAGCGGACAGTTCCTCAATACTGCTCGCCTGCTCGGTCGCGCCCTGTGCCAAGGCCTGCGCACCGCTGGAAACCTGATCGGATCCGGAATTGATCTGACTTGCCGAGCACTTGATCTCCTCAAAGAAGGTATTCATCTTCTTGATCAGTGCGGTCTGTGCCGCCTCGATCTGCTGCATCTCTCCTTGGAAGTTGAGCTCTGGGATCACAGAGAAATCACCCTCTGCGATCTGCGTCATGGTGTTCGCGGTCTCATGGATCACACGCTTGAGCTCCGTAAAGCTGTCCTGCATCCCCTTACAGGTCGTACCGAACTCATCGCGGCTGTCATAATCGATCGCCACACTGAAATCGCCCTTTGCCAGCGCATTTGTTGCGTTCTGGATCTCACGCAGCGGGGTCATGATCGCATACGTCAGCTTGATGATGATGGCAATGCTTGCCAAAATGGACAGGACGGCCGCCGCAATGATGAGCGTCAATGTGCCAACATATACCTTCTTGACGCGTGCGATCTGCTCATCAGAGATCTGCATCTGCTCTTCCCCGATCTCACGCAAGATCACGCCGTGGTCATATAAGAGCGGCTGCAGCTCATTCATGAATACTTCATAGCTGACCTGCCGCGGGGCATTGGCCTGTATGGTCTGGTGCAGCTTTTTTCTTGGCTCGACCTCTCGGGACATGATATTTTCCAGAGACTGGATCTTGTCCGCCGATACGGAGTAATTGGTCTTATATTTTGCCATTGTAG
>JARIAV010000039.1 GCA_029257685.1 Butyricicoccus sp. | reverse complement strand
TAGTAGCGTTCCAACGGGGCGATCTCTACGACAAATTTGGAATACTTCTGCTTTTCCTGCGCAACAAAGGAATCGATCCTTTTCTGTGCGGCGTCATCGGTATAGTAGATACCGGTCTGATATTGGTCGCCGATATCAGGTCCCTGCCGTTTTTCTGTCGTGGGATCGATCACATAGAAAAATGCGGTCAAAAGCTGCTCCAAGGTCACTTTCTGAGGATCGTATGTGACGCGCACGGTTTCCCGATAGCCGGTATCACCGGCACATACCTTCTTGTAATCTGGGACGATCTCAGGTTTTCCATTGGCATATCCGCATTCCGTATCGGTCACGCCCTCGATCGACTGAAAGAGTCGTTCCATGCCCCAGAAGCATCCGCCTGCAAAATAGATCTTGGCGTCTGTGGGGGAGGCTGTGTGTTTTGCTGTCATGGGCTGTGTCTCCTTTCGTTTTGGTTCGTGTGCATAGATCCCGAGGAAGAAGAGTCCTGCAAGGATCAATACAGGGATCAAAAATTTCCGCATAAAAACATCCTTTCTGTGATAGGGAGGACAAAGGGGGATCCAGAGGCGATCTGAAAAGTCCAAACGCGCGTCTTCTTCACAGCACATGGAAGCGGCTGCGTTTTCGGCCTTGCCCCTGCACACGCCCTGCGAAAAATTTGTCGATTGCTTTGTTTTCCCATACGCCCCAATGTATATGAAAATGGTATACGATATCCGCTGCACTGTCAAGGGCATTTGTGGATATAAAAATTCCTTTGGGAGGTCTCGTGGATCGAGGTCCCAAAGGAAAGGGTCAGAGGGTTTTCAAAAGCTCGGCAAAGCCTTTTTTCATAGAGGCCGCAACGGCATCTTCTATGCTGCTGCGATCATAGGAGTTGATCTCTGTGGAAATGGATAATACGATATTGTCCTGCTGCGATCGGAGATGATGGATATAATTGGCCAGACGGTGTGTTACGATCAGGATACTGTCTTTGGCATCGTTCAGCAGTGTCAGCGGCTGGGTATTGAGCAGGAACTTCGTGATGTGGATCTGTTTTTCTGAAAATTTGCTTTTCAGAGTGAGCTCCATGATCTCAAGCTCTACGATGAGATCGGAGACGATGATCACCGGAACAGGAGGCACGAATTGCCGCAGGATGGCTTCAAATTGCAGGGCGAGGCAGCGGATATGATTGGGGTCGATTGGATATTGCAGCTGATTTTCCCGCCGCCAGAGTTCCAATACTTCGTTGATGGCTTGAATGATGGTCAGCGTGGTCGGGCTGCGTCTGGAATCCAAATAAAAATGCTTGTCCGGAATGATACACTGGAGCCCAAGGATCAGTTTTTTTGCAAAATAGACCATAACGGCCCGCAGTGCATGACTGCTTTGGATCTTGATATGGAATTTCCGATCCAGACGGGCGATGAGATCGGTAAACGGCTTTTGCTCGATCAAGCAGGCGCTGATGTGTGCGCGATCGCTCTCCGTCCATCGATCGGCAAAGACGCAGCTGTTGGTACAGCAGTAAGCCATGAAGATATAATCATAATCCGCTTCGGTGAATGGGCTGTCCAGCGCTTTCTCGATCGTGTCCTGTAGATGTGTGCGCAGTGCAGCGTAACAGGGCAGTTTTTTGAGTTCGATCAAAACCGGAGGCTGTGAGAACGCCGCGGAATACTGCTTCCTTTTCCAGGACAGGATCAGCAGACATTCAAAATAGCCATATTCATTTTCTGTTTGCTCCAGAAAGTCCAGATCGATCGTATGATTGGTGGAAAGAATGAAGCTTTTTGCCAGTCTGTGAGAATCTGCATCGATCCCACAGCAATCGATCCCATATATGTAATAGAGCAGTGCGATCACAAAGCGGATGCGATACTCTTCACCCATCACCCGATTGTTTTCCACGGACAAGCCGATGCACTCAAGATAGTTTTCACATGTTTTTTTGATCCGATAAGCGGTCGATTTGGAGAAAAAATAGGTATTGATAAAGTCCTTGAAGGATCGCTCTGTATCGTTGGAAAGCATGAAGCGCAGACATTTTAGGATATCGGAATTCGCATAGATCCGATGCAGCAGCTTGAACGCAGTGACTCCGCGGCTCACACGGATCGAGACGATCTGCTGGCTGTATTCGATGTGGGCAAGTGCCTTGAAATCGGAATTGAGCTCACCGATGAGATGATTGACACCGGCGGCATTCGTTCGCAGGAGCTCACAGATCTCGTGCATGGTGATCAGTTTTGATGCTTGGAGGATATGATATAATTCGAGTTTTTTCTGGATGCCATGCTCCAAAAACGTATCCAACATGATTTGACTCCCATCTTATGCGATTTCTGAACAAAGATATTCTATATCAGGATCCCCCTTATTCCATGTAGAATCCGATTGATTTTGCAGGATTTCCCAACATTTTTTCAGGATTGTTCCGTGCTGCCTGCTTATTATATCATGATTCTTCCGAATAATTCACATTTCCCGTTTTTTCATCATAAATCATATTTTTTTTGGGAAAAATCGAGTCCGAAATTTTGGTATCATAAAGTTGATACAGATCATATCCATTTTGTCTCCGTGCCGAACGATTTTAGGAGGATATCAAAAAATGCATGGAGAAGGCAATAGAAAGAAGGATCTTAGAGAATGAAAAATTTAAAAGTAAAAGGAAAACTGTTTGTTGGCTTCGGTATCGTGATCGTATTTATGCTGATCAGTGCATTCTTATCCATATCCGGTATGGTCAAGCTGAACGGTCAGATCGACGTGC
>JARIAV010000014.1 GCA_029257685.1 Butyricicoccus sp. | reverse complement strand
ACCGTCTGCCCGCGATACAGGAATGTGCGCTCGGCCCAAACCCCAGATAATCGGACTGCTTCCAATAGCGGCTGTTGTGTCTGGAATGCTTGCCCGGCTTTGCCCAGTTGGAGATCTCATAATGCAGGTAGCCTGCCTGCCGCAGGGTATCACACAGCTTGAGATACAGTTCCGCCTGTGCATCTCCATCTGGCAGGACAGGATCTTCCTCTGCCATTGGTGTTCCGGGTTCGAGCTTCAGGCTGTAGCAGGACAGATGCGCCGGTTCGAGCTTCAGCAGTGCATCGACCGACTGCAAAAAGCGTTCCTCTGTCTGCTCCGTCAATCCGTACATCAGATCCAGACTGATGTTGGAAAACCCCATGTGCTTTGCGCGAACGATCGCCTGCTCTGCCTGCGCAATGGTATGCCGACGCCCAAGCATACGCAGTTCATCTGCATGCGCGGACTGTACCCCGACGGACAGGCGGTTGACCCCAGCCATGCGCAGCGCGGACAGCAGCGTGTCATCCATAGAATCCGGATTGCATTCCACCGTGATCTCGGCATCTGCCATCACACGGAAGCCATCACGCACCGCCTGCAACAACCGGTTCAGTCGTTCTCCGCCAATGAGCGAGGGCGTACCGCCGCCAAAATAGATGGTATCGACCGGTCGTTATGCAAACTGCGGCGCAGTGCGCACGATCTCCCGACACATGCTTTCTGTATAGCGGTCAATCTCTTTTTCACTGCTGGCAAATGAATAGAAATCGCAGTATCTGCATTTAGATGCACAGAATGGGACATGCAGATAGATCCCAAGCGGTGCGCGATCATTCTTCATCCAGTTTGAGTACCGCAAGGAAGGCTTCGCTCGGCACCTGTACGCTGCCCAGCGTGCGCATACGCTTCTTGCCCTCCTTCTGCTTTTCCAGCAGCTTCTTCTTACGCGTGATATCGCCGCCATAGCACTTGGCGAGTACGTCCTTGCGCACGGCCTTTACGGTCTCACGCGCAATGACCTTGCCGCCGATGGCAGCCTGAATGGGCACTTCAAACAACTGGCGGGGAATGTTGTCCTTGAGCTTTTCACAGATGCGTCTTGCGCGGCCGTATGCCTTTTCACGGTGTGCGATAAAGGACAGTGCATCGACCTGATCGCCATTGAGCAGCATATCCACCTTGACAAGATCGCTCTTGCGGTAGTCGCTCAGCTCATAGTCCAGCGATGCATAGCCCTTGGTGCGTGCCTTGAGCGCATCGAAGAAGTCATAAATGATCTCATTGATCGGCATTTCATAATGCAGCTCGACCAGAGTAGAGTCCAGATACTGCATGTCCTTGAACACACTGCGGCGTTCCTGACACATCGGCATGATATTGCCAACGAACTCCTGTGGAGTGATGATCGAAGCCTTGACAAACGGCTCCAATGCCTCATCAATGAGTGCCGGATCGGGATAGTCATGCGGATTGTCGATCCAGAGGGTCGAACCATCGGTCTTCACGATCTGATAGACAACGGACGGCAGGGTCGTGACCAGTTCAAGGTCAAACTCACGCTCAAGGCGTTCCTGAATGATCTCCATGTGGAGCATCCCGAGGAAGCCGCAGCGGAAACCAAAGCCCAGTGCGATCGAGGACTCCGGTTCAAAGGAGAGTGCCGCATCATTGAGCTGGAGCTTTTCCAGTGCATCACGCAGGTCAGGATACTTGGAGCCGTCCGCCGTATAGATACCGCAGTATACCATCGGCTGCGCCTTGCGATAGCCGGGCAGCGGCGCATCGGTCGGCTCGTCCACGCCGGTCACGGTATCACCCACACGAGTATCTGCCACGTTCTTGATGGACGCTGTAAAATAGCCAACCTCACCGGCGGACAGGGATTCTGACGGTGCAAGACCGAGCGGGTGCATATAGCCGCACTCGATGACCTGAAATTCCGCGCCGGTCGCCATCATGCGCACCTTCATGCCTGGTTTCATTTCGCCGTCCATCAGGCGCATATAAACGATAACGCCCTTATAGGGGTCATACTGGCTGTCGAAGACGAGCGCACGCAGTGGGGCAGACGGGTCGCCGGTCGGTGCCGGGATATCGCTCACGATGCGTTCGAGTACCTCATGGATATTGAGTCCCACCTTTGCCGAGATCTCCGGTGCATCCTCCGCCGGGATCCCGATGATATCCTCGATCTCCTGCTTGACACGCTGTGGTTCTGCCGCTGGCAGGTCGATCTTATTGATGACCGGTACGACCTCCAGATCGTGTTCGAGTGCCAGATAGGTATTGCCCAAGGTCTGTGCCTCAATGCCCTGTGCGGCATCGACAACGAGCAGTGCACCCTCGCAGGCAGCAAGGGAACGGGATACCTCATAGTTGAAGTCTACATGCCCCGGTGTATCGATGAGGTTCATGTGATAGATCTCGCCATTGTCTGCCTGATAGTCCATGCGCACGGCGCGTGCCTTGATGGTAATGCCGCGTTCGCGTTCGAGCTCCATGTTATCAAGCAGCTGTTCTTCCATCTCGCGCTGTGTGACGGCCTTGCACTGTTCGAGCAAGCGGTCAGCCAAAGTGGATTTACCGTGGTCGATATGCGCAATAATAGAAAAATTACGAATGTTTTGCTGGTTTTTCACATACATTCTCCTTTATGCAAAAGCGTTGCCAATTCCTACGCGGAAATTTTGCGTATATATTGTATAGTATAGCAGAATTTTCGTTTGTAAACAAGATATTACATCCGATCTTCGGGGAAATC
>JARIAV010000011.1 GCA_029257685.1 Butyricicoccus sp. | reverse complement strand
TGTCGCGCCGGCGACGGCGGGTGAAATCTATGCTCGCACATACTGCGGAGCGTTTGGAAATCCGTCTGGTTTTCCTTTCTGCGAAAAGGATCTGCTTGGAAGCAAAAGAGAATGTTTTTTTGGAAGTCCGTAGGATTTTCCTTTCTGCTAAATAGGCTTGCTTCAAAGCAAGGGGAGAAGTGTCGCGACCGCGCGACGGCGGGTGAAATCTATGCTCGCACATACTGCGGAGCGTTTGGAAATCCGTCTGGTTTTCCTTTCTGCTAAAAGGATTTGCTTGGAAGCAAAAAGCAACGTGTCGCGCCGGCGACGGCGGCATAAGGGCTGGAAACCTTGCGGTTTCCTTGCCCTTATGAATCCCACCCATCCCTCTCCATCAGATCGACCTTGGTGCCGCCGAAAGGGTGTGAAAGTATGACCTCCGCCACAGGCGGAATTTCCGCGGTCGGATTCTTTCCGCGAAGTGCCCCAAGGGTGTGAATGTATGACCTCCGCCGCAGGGCGGGATTTCTTCAGCCTTTTCACAAAAGGGGTGCGGTGCAGGCTCTTTCAGGTAAGCAAAAAAGAAAATATGCACAGAGCTTTGCAGGCAATGGGCAAAGCAAGCGCGGCACTTCCTCGACCAGCCCCTCCATGAACGCTCGCGTGAACGTCGTCCAGCACCCAAAGAAACAGCAATGGACGTTCGAGCACTGACCGCCAGCAGAAAGAATCCGCAGCATTGGAACAGTCCGACCAGTGCGCACACTGGTTGGCTCGTTCCAGATGCGGTAACGTGGCAGATCCCACAACCCAACGAAACCCTTTCAGCCGAAACGCAAAGAAGATTGCCAGTCCTGTTTGCGGCATAACGCGCAAACAGCCGATACAGTCGCATGAACAACCAGCACCAAAAAGGGCTGAATAAAACCCGCCTTGTGGCGGAGGTCATACATTCCCACCCTTGGGGCATTGCCGCAGAAACGAACCGACCTCGCAAGACCCGCCTGTGGCGGAGGTCATACTTTCACACCCTTTCGGCGGCACATAGGTCAATCTGATGGAGAGGGATGGGGAGGATTCCAAAGGGCAGAGGAAACCGCAAGGTTTCCAGCTCTTTGGCCGCCGTCGCCGGCGCGACACGTTGCTCTTTGCTTCCAAGCAAATCCTTTTAGCGGAAAGAAAACCCGACGGATTTCCAAACTCTCCGCAGTATGTGCGAGCATAGATTTCCCCCGCCGTCGCGCGACCGCGACACGTTTCCCTGCTTTCCAAAGCAAATCATTTAGCAGAAATGAAAATCCAACAGATTTCCAAAAGATTATATCTTTGCTTTGGGGCAAATCCTTTTAGCAAAAAGAAAAACCTGACGGATTCCCTAAAAAATATCTCTTATAAAATATCTTTTTTATTGCTTCTGCCATCCTCTTGTGCTATACTGACACCATCATAGACCCGTCCCATCACGGGCATGAGAAAGGGGTAGTCAGATATGAAACAAACAGCACAAATCGGGATCGCCTTGGCAGGCTGCCTGCCATTCCTGCTGGGAAGAATGATCCGCTACTGGCATTTTTTCCGTTGGCCGATTTTGTATCTCTTTGTCGCCGCCGTCTTCCTCCTCCTGTGGGCAGGCATCGCCTTCTTCTTTCGCAGCATGACGGGCGATACCCTCAGCGTCCTGCTTCCACTCAATGCCGCCGCTGCCGTCGTTCTCCTCCTGCTCGCCTTGCAGCAGCTGTTTTTCGGTCACTTCTGGTACAATGCCATCGGTCATTATACGCAGAGCTTCTATGAACCGCTCTATGGCATGATTCGCCTTTTCCTCTTTCGCCCGACTTCCTATTTCACCTCTTACTTCATCTGCTTTGTGCTCATGGTCGCAGCCTCCTATGCGGGCTGCCGCATGGGCAAGAGAAGATGAGACACTGGGCAAAGTCAAAAATAAGAATAATTTTCACTTGCAATCTATACCGGCAGGGTGTATAATAGAGCCAGCAAAGGAAAACATAAAAATGGCGCAGCTCCCATAGAGTACAATGCGCAGAGATATATGCTGATCGAACGGAAAGGATGATTTTTGTATGCCATACCCATTCACACTTACTCCATTGCCTTATCCATATGATACCCTCTCTCCCGTCATCGGGGAGGATACCCTGCACTTCCACCACGACAAGCACATGAACGCCTATGTGGATAACCTCAACAAGGCAGTCGAGCCCCATCCGGAGCTGCACGACCTGACCCTGAACGCGCTCCTGTCCCATCTGAACCAGCTGCCGCAGACCATCCAGACGGCTGTGCGCAACAACGGCGGCGGTGTATACAACCACACGCTGTATTTCTCCACCATCGGCGCACCGACCGCCGGAACCCAGCCGGACGCCGCCCTGAAAAGTGCGATCGACCGCGATTTTGGCAGCATGGAGGAGATGCAGACCCAGCTTGCACAGGCGGCTGTCACACGTTTCGGCTCAGGCTGGGCGTATGTGGTATCCGATGCACAGGGCAAGCTGTCCATCTGCTCGACGCCCAATCAGGACGTACCCGACCTGACCCAATATGTGCCGCTCATGACCGTGGACGTATGGGAGCACGCGTACTATCTGGACTATCAGAACCGCCGTCCGGATTACGTCAAGGCGTTCCTGACTCTCACCGACTGGAACGCAGTCAGCAAACGCTATGCCGACCGTGCATCTCTGCTGGAGACCCGATAAGAAGAAACGAAAAATTCCCCTGTGAATGGCTCACAGGGGAAATTTTTTATGCCGAATGATCGGGAATGGTCTTGATGCCGAATACGAAGTACAGCACATGGAACAGCCATACCAGCGCGAGGACGATACGGCCGATGACAACGGCGTGCATCATCACAAAGCCGATGGACATCAGGACGGTGACCGTCACCATAATGCGGATCTTGGTCTTGCGCGTCATGCCCTTTCCGGCGACATAGCTTTCCAGATTGTCCTTGTACAGTTTGGTTCCGGTGAACCAGCGGTTGAGCCGCTCCGAGCTGCGCGCAAAGCAGAACGCGGCAAGCATCAGAAAAGGGAAGGTGGGCAGGAGGGGCAGGACGGCACCGACCGCGCCCAGCCCCAGCCCGATACAGCCAAGGAGCAGATAGATCGTTTTTTTCATGGTCATTTCTCCGTTTTCATGTGGATCGTGGGCGGTCAGCTCATTCTGCCATGCTCGACCGAGTAGGACACATCGACGATGCCCATTGTGGACTTGCGGTGGGAGACCAGAACAACGGTCTTTCCGGCGCGTTCCTCATGCAGGGAGCGCAGGATCACGGCTTCGTTGAGGCTGTCCAGATTGCTGGTGGGTTCATCGAGCAGCAGGAAGGGGGCATCGTGCAGGAAGGCGCGAGCCAGTCCGAGCCGCTGCCGCTCGCCGCCGGAGAGGGTGTCGCCCAGCTCGCCAACGGGGGTATCATAGCCGTTCGGAAGCTGCATGATGAAGTCATGCACAGAGGCTTTCTTGCAGGCTTCCATGATCTCCGCGTCGGTCGCGTCCAGCTTGGCAATTTTGAGGTTGTTGCGGATGGAGTCCTGAAACAGGTGGGTCTCCTGTGTGACGAAGCCTTCCAGTTCGCGCAGGTTTGCGGTGTTGATGTCGTCCACGCTGGTTCCGGAGATCTCGATCCTGCCGTCCTGCACCTGCCAGAAGCGCATGAACAGCTTGAGCAGGGTGGACTTGCCGCTGCCGCTCCTGCCTACGATGCCGATGACCTGATTTTGTGGGATATCGACCGAGAAATCGGACAGGATCTGCTCACCGTTCGGGTAAGAGAAGTTGATGTTTTGGGCACTTGCGCCGGAGAAGGCAACGGGGGCTTTGCCGGTGATCTCGTGCACGACCGGTGTTTCCTCCAGCAGATCGAGCACGCGGTTTCCGGCGGCGAAGGTGTTTTGCAGGGTCGCGCCGAGGGCAGCGAGTGCCACGACAGGGCCAAAGGAGCTCATGAGGGCGAGGGTGCAGACCAGCATACCGGAGAAGCCGACGAGATGGGCAGAGAGCAGGAGCATGGTGATGTTGCACACCAGAATGACGGTGTTGGTGACAGCCATGTTCCAGCCGGTGACGCGCTTCATGCGCGCTTCCTCCACAGCAAGGTCGTCGGTGAGCTGGTTCATGCGCTGCACGCGCGCTTCCCCCTGCCCATACTGTACGATCTCAGGCAGACCGCGCAGGCTGTCCAGCACGAAGCTTGCCAGTGCACCCGACTTGCCGCGGAAGCGTGCGCCATTGCTGCCGCTCATCTGGGAGGTGAAGATGGGGATGACGACGCCGACCAGCGCGTAGGACAGCAGGGCGGCAAGCCCCAGCATCCAGTGATAGGAGCCGATGAAGCCGACCATGACCACGGTGAACAGGGCGGCAATGCAGATGGGGGAGATGGTATGGGCGTAAAAGACCTCTAACAGCTCGATATCCGAGGTGATGATGCTGATGAGGTTGCCCTTGTCCCGCCCTTCCAGCTTGGCAGGGGTGAGGCGGCGCAGGGCGGTGAATACCTTGTCGCGCAGGCGTGCGAGCAGCTTGAACGCGATGAAGTGGTTGCACGCCTGTTCTGCATAGCGCAGGAAGCCGCGCACGAGGGCAAAGACGGATACGATCACAAAAATGAGCTGGAGGGAGAATGCGTCCGACAGTCCGAGCAGCCGGAGGACGGCGAAGCCGCCGAAAATGGTGATGAAGGTCGCGCACAGATGGCCGATCAGACCCATCAGGATGGCAAGGAGCATATAGCCGGTGAGGGGCCTTACCAGCCCGACCAGCCGCGCCATGACGGTAAATCCACTTCTTTTCATTCGATCACGCCCTTTCCGTAGCGTTCCAGCGTCTGCTGGGTGTTCCAGAGGTTTGCATAGACTGCGTTTTCACGCAGCAGGGATTCCTGTGTGCCGGAGCCCATGAGGTTGCCCTGTTCGAGTACATAGATCTTGTCCGCGCCGACCACGTTCGCGAGGCGGTGGGAGATCAGGATGACCGTTTTGGTCTTTGCCAGCGCATGGATCTCGCGCATCATATCGTTTTCGCTCTCCACGTCGATATTGGAGGTCGCTTCATCGAAGATATAGACAGGGGTATCATGCAGCAGGGCACGGGCGAGTGCCAGACGCTGACACTGACCGCCGGAGAGGTTGGACGCCTTTTCCATGAGGGGCGTGTCCAGTCCCTGCTCGCCGCGCAGGAAGTCTGCAAGGTTCACGCGTTCGAGCGCGTCCCACAGCTGCGCGTCGGTCGCGTTGGGGCAGCCCATGTACAGGTTTTCGCGCACCGTGCCCTTGAAAGGTAGCTCTGGTGGCTGATGTAGGTGAACGAGGAGAGCAGGCTTTCCTCGGAGATCTCCGCGAGCGGGACACCGCCCACGGTGACAGAGCCGGTATAGCCCTTGTTCCGTCCCATGAGGATGGCGGCGGTGGTGGATTTGCCGCAGCCGCTTTCGCCCACGATGGCAGTGAAACTGCCCTTGGGGAAGGTGAGGTTCAGGTCATGCAGGATCTGGCGATCCTTGTCGTACGAAAAGCAAAGCCCCGTGCAGGTGATGGTGTGGTCTTCGGGTACGCGTGCGGTGGGCATGGCAGGTTCGGGCAGGTCGAGCAGACGGAAGATCTTGTCTGATGCCGCCATACCGTTCATGGCGATGTGGAAGAACGAGCCAAGCAGACGCATGGGCAGGAAGAAGTCGGCGGCGAGCAGGATGATGAGCAGGCAGCCTGCGAGATCGACCTTGCCGGACTGGAATTGCAGGGCGGCGAGGATGACGCCGAGGGCGGCACCGCCGTAGGCGATGAGATCCATGATGGTGATGGAATTGAGCTGCATACTCAGCACCTTCATCGTGATCTTGCGGAACTTTTCCGCCTGTACCTGCATTTCCGCCTGTTTATAGCCGTCCGTCTGGTAGATCTTGAGGGTGGTCAGACCCTGCAGGTTTTCCAGAAAGGTATCGCCGAGGGCGGTATACTGTCCCCAATATTTGCCGAGCAGCTTTTTTGCCCAAGTCTGCACGCCTGCGATGGTGACCGGAATGAGGGGCACACACAGAAGCAGGACGAGGGCAGAGGGCAGGCTGATGAAGCTGAGGAAAACAAAGAGGGTGAGGGGCGCGAGCATGGAATAGAAAAACTGGGGCAGGTATGCGCCGAAGTAGGTTTCCAGCTGATCGACGCCCTCGCTTGCGACCTGTACGATCTCGCTGGTCTGTACCTGTTCGGTATAGGACGTGCCGAGGCGTAACAGTTTGCGGTAGATCTTTTCGCGCAGGACGCGCTTGACCATGCGGGAGGACAGATAGCTCATGCGGCTGGAAAGTGCCGTGCAGACAAAGCGGAAGGCGATGAGCACGGCGAGGATGCCGAGGACGGGAGCGGCGAGGGTGTGGTTTGCCGTTCCGGTGTACAGGTTTTGCATCAGTACCGCAAGGGTCGCCATGATGCCGATGTTGGCGAGCAGGGCACCCCATTGCAGGGCGACATTGAAAGCGATATATTTGCGGCTTTCCTGCACAGTACCGATGAGACGTTTGTTGATCATCATAGTAGGCAGTCTCCTAAAAAATAGAATGGAATGGCGTTAGCCGATACTAACTATGATATGGTATCATGAAAGGGGGAAGGGTGTCAAATGTTGAATATTATTGTCGAATGTTCAATTTGGCACACATAAATACTTGTGAAAAGTTATAAAAACAGAGGGATTATTTTTTGGAAATCCGTTGGATTTTGCTTTCTGATAAAAGGATTTTCTTCAAAGCAAAGGGAAAGGTTTTTGGAAATCCGCAGGATTTTCATTTCTGATAAAAGGATTTGCTTCAAAGCAAAGGGAAAGGATTTTGGAACGTCCGTAGGGTTTTCCTTTCTGCTAAAAAAGATTTGCTTGGAAGCAAAGAGTAACGTGTCGCGGCCGCGCGACGGCGGCATAAGGGCTGGAAACCTTGCGGTTTCCCCGCCCTTATGAAGCCCACCCATCCCTGTCCATTCGGTTTGCCTTTCAGCCGCCGAAAGGGTGTGAAAGTATGAGCTCCGCCACGGGCGGGTTTTCCGCAGGTCGGATTCTTTCCGCGGAAGTGCCCCAAGGGTGTGAATGTATGACCTCCGCCGCAGGGCGGGTCTTCTTCAGCCTTTTTATAAAAGGGGGACGGTGCAAACTTGTTTCAGGTCAGCAGAAAGAAACGTATGCGCAGAGCTTTACAGGCAATGAGCAAAGCAGGCGCGGCACTTCCTCGACCAGCCCCTCCATGAACGTTCGCGTGAACGCTGTCCAGCACCCAAAGGAACAGGAATGGACGTTCGAGCACAAATCACCCGTATCAAGAATCCGCAGCATTGGAACAGTCCGACCAGTGCGCACACTGGTCGGCTCGTTCCGGATGCGGCAACGTGGCAGATCCCACAACCCACCGAAACCCTTTCAGCTGAAACGCAAAGAAAATCGCCAGTCCTGTTTGTGGCATAACGCAGAAACAACCGATACGATCGCATGAACAACCAGCACCCAAAAGGGCTGCACAGCCCCGCCTTGTGGCGGAGTTCATACATTCACACCCTTGGGGCATTGCCGCAGAAACGAACCGACCTCG
>JARIAV010000201.1 GCA_029257685.1 Butyricicoccus sp. | reverse complement strand
ATAGTATTTGAAGCTGCGCCATAGGACTGGGGGGATGACAAGGCATGGCAGGCGCTGATTCCAAAACCGAAAAAGCGACCCCGAAAAAGCGGCGAGACGAGCGAAAGAAAGGTAATATCTTTTTAAGTCGCGATATCGTCGTGGTAGCAACCCTGCTTGCCGGCTTTGCGATCATTCGGGTCGTTTTCCCAATGATCTATCAGAATGCAGCCGCATTCCTGCGGGAATGTATTGCAATGATCGAACAGACCGGAAAGCTGAACGAGACGATCGGGCGTGAGCTGGTCGTTCGGTTTTCCTATCTGGTCGCAGTCTGTGCAGGGCCTATGATGGCAACAGCGATTCTTGTAACGATCGTTGCAACCGTCGCACAGACAAAACCGATGTTTACGGTAGAGAGCCTGAAACCGAAGTTTGACAGACTGAGCCTCCTGAAAGGCTTTGGCCGTCTGTTTTCAGGAAAAAGCCTGATGGAGGTACTGAAAGGTATCATCAAGATCAGCATCCTGCTTTATATGATCTACAGCTTTGTGCTCAAGCATCTCGTAATGTTTGCAAAGACGCTTGATACAAATTTGAACGCCTCCACTGCTTACATCCTCAAGATCGTAATGGATATGATCCTTCAGGTCGGGATGGCGTTCATCGTGATCTCAGCATTTGACTTTTTCTACCAATGGTGGAGCTATGAAAAGCAGATCCGTATGAGTAAGCAGGAAATCAAAGAAGAATATAAGCAAACGGAAGGCGATCCGCAGATCAAGGGTAAAATCAAGGAGATGCAGCGTCGTATGGCACAAAACCGTATGATGCAGGCAGTTCCGCAGGCCGATGTGGTCGTCAGAAACCCGACCCACTTCGCAGTTGCACTGCGCTATGATCTGGAGAAGGATGAGGCACCGGTCGTGGTCGCGAAGGGTGCCGATCATATCGCACTCAAGATCGTAGAGATCGCGGAGAACAATCATGTTTCCGTGGTTGAGAACCGTCCGCTCGCCCGCGCACTCTATGCACAGACCGAGATCGGACAGCAGATCCCACCTGAACATTATGGTGCCATCGCCGATATCCTTGTTTATGTATATAAACTCAATAATCATAAGCTGATTCAATAATGTTTGAAACCAATGACCAGGAGACGTGAATGAAAAGACTGTTTGACAATATCATATCGCTGTTCGTGGTCGTCGTCATCCTGTTCCTGCTGATCCCGCTGTCTGCAGGGATGTTGGATGCGATGTTCATCATCAATATCACCCTTTCGCTGATCATTCTGTTGATTACGATGAACATCAGTGAGGCACTGGAATTTTCTATTTTTCCCTCGCTCTTGCTCATTACGACCTTGTTCCGACTGGGCCTGAATATTTCCTCCACGCGTCTCATTCTGACGCAGGGCGGCAAAGCCGGTAAGGTCATCGAAGCATTTGGTAACTTCGTAATCCAGGGCAATATCATCGTCGGTGTCCTGATCTTCCTTATCATTGTTTTGGTACAGTTCATTGTCATCACAAAGGGTGCAGAACGTGTATCTGAGGTTGCTGCACGTTTTACCCTGGATGCTATGCCTGGTAAACAGATGGCGATCGATGCGGATCTGAGCTCCGGCCTGATCAACGAACAGGAAGCACGCATCCGCCGCTATAAGGTACAGAAGGAAGCGGACTTTTACGGCGCAATGGATGGTGCAACAAAGATCGTTAAGGGCGATGCGATCATGTCCATCATCATCACAACGATCAACTTTATTGCAGGTGTCATCATTGGTATGGTACAGGGCAATATGTCGATCGGTGAAGTGTTCCACATGTATTCCATCGCGACGATCGGTGACGGCCTGGTTTCCCAGCTTCCGGCACTTCTGATCTCGACTGCGACCGGTATGATCGTTACCCGTGCGGTATCTGAGGGCAGCCTCAATAAGGATGTCATCAAGCAGTTCATGGCACAGCCGCAGGCCCTGATGATGGCAGGCGTGTTGCTTGCGATGTTTGGTGTGATCCCGAATACACCGCATTTACAGCTGTTTGTGATCGCGGCAGGTCTCATCCTGCTGAGCCGATACAGCGCAATGTCCATGAAGAAAAGTCAGGAGGAAGCACTCGCGGCGGAGGTGCAGCAACAGGCCGCCGTGGAAGAAATGGAAGCCGCACCGCCGGATGAGGCGGATTTCTATAAAGATGTCAACAACGTCTATTCGCTGCTTACAGTCGAGCCGGTCGAAATGGACTTTGGATATAGTCTGATCCCGATGGTCGATGAGTCGAGCGGTGGTAAGCTCATCAGCCGTATCGTGATTTTCCGAAGGCAGTATGCGCAGGATATGGGCTTTGTTATCCCGTCCGTCCGTCTGCGTGACTCGGCAAGTCTGGGTACGAATCAGTATATCATCAAGATCAAGGATGAAGAAGTCGCACGCGGTGAGATCCTGATCGACTATTATCTGGCACTGGAGCCGTCCAATCCGGCAGGAGAGATCGACGGCATCGAGACGATCGAGCCGGCCTATGGTATCCCGTCCAAATGGATCCTGCCTGAAAATAAAGAGATGGCAGAGATCTATGGCTATACGGTCATCGATCCGTTGTCCGTTATGATGACACACTTGTCTGAGACGATCAAAAAACATACTTATGAGCTTTTGAGTCGTGCTGAAACCATGCAGCTTGTGGAGACGATCAAGAGAACGTCTCCGGAGCTCGTAGAAGAAGCATTTCCAAATGTCATCAGTTATGCAGGGTTTCAGAAGATCCTGTCCAACCTGCTCAAAGAAGGGATCCCGATCAAGGATCTGGGGACGATCCTCGAATGTATCATCGAGAGTGCTGCTGTGACGCATGACAGCGATATGATCACGGAAAATATCCGTACCGCACTCAAGCGTACCATTACAAGACGCTTCTGTGTGGATGGGCAGCTCCGTGTCATTACGCTCGATGCTGAAGTCGAACGTGCCATCATTGCCAGCCTGACCAAAAACGAGCAGGGCGTTTATCTGGCACTCAGTCCGGATCTGCTGCAAAAGATGATCGCACAGCTGAGCGAAAGCGTGAAGAAGTTCAACGATCTTTCTCAGCCGCCGATCATTCTTACAAGCCATATCATCCGTGTATATCTGGCACGCCTGATCGAACAGTTCTTCCCAAATATGTATGTACTTTCTTTCAATGAAATCGTGAATACGGTGCAGATCCAGGCGATCGGGAATATCACGATGTAAGCAGGCTGCCTGACGGGGAAGGGGGCGAGAGATGTGTCCGAATGGGAACAAATGAGTGCAGAAGAATTGGTCGCAGAATACCAGCGTACCGGTAAGCATGAGATCAAGCAGGAGCTGGTCATGCGTTACATCCATGTGGTACGAAGTATTGCACTGCAAATGCGTGGAGTTTATTTGAATTTTGCGCAGGTTGATGATATGATAAGTGAGGGAGTGATTGCGCTGATGAGCGCAGTCGATAAATTCGATCCCA